>NZ_JACGAT010000010.1:0-61001 GCF_020137635.1 Campylobacter sp. RM12642 | reverse complement strand
CTTGTCTTATTTGGCTTAGATTAATAGTGCTATTTACATTTTTTATTTTATGTAGGCTAGAGTTTAAAAACCCACCCATATCACAAATATTTAAATCCATTTTTAACTCTCCTTTAACTAAACTTATATCGGTTAATTTTATTTTTCTTTAAGAGTTTTTAGTATTTATTTACTAAGTTTTAAGAAAAGAAGAAAATATAAAAAATTATTATCAGCTATTTTATTATTATTAGCTTTATCATCTATTGCTAACATAAGAACAAGACCTTATAATCACTGCACGATTACTTGGTATGGCAAATTATATTGTAGCCCACATATCAATGATTAATCAAAAGAATTACGAATTTATTCGTAATTCATATATAAGTTTTACTGCATTTATAAAATACAAAATTATTAAAAATTAAAAGAATTTAAATCTACTTATTTTTTATAAATATACCTAAACCACAAATTAGCATAATCAATCAAAGCACTTCTTTTATTTTGTGCAAAAAACTCATCATATTCATTGATTTTTACATATACGCTTTTAATGAATTCTCCATTATCAACGCCGCCACCAACTCCTACAATATCATCATCACTAACCCTAGCAAAAAATAAATGTTGAGTATTTACCCCACTACCAAATCCTGTATAAAATTTATTAATATAAACTAATTTTTTAGGCTTAAATCCTAATTCTTCTATACATTCATCTAAGGCGATTTCTTCTAAGCTTTTGTTTTTATCAATTATCCCACTACATAATTCAACCGAAAATCCACTCTCATAATCTTTACAATTTTCGTAATAATATAAAGGTGCTCTAAATTGTTTTACAAATATAAAACTATCCTTGCTCTCGTGATATAACATAATACTAACAGAATCAAAAGACTTTATAAAATCCCAATCTACCTTATGCTCGTTTATAACAAAACTAGCTCTTAAAGGTTTTATAAAATCTGATTTTTTAAACTCAACTATTTTAAAATCACTTATATCAATTTTCATTCAAGCTCCTTTAAAACCTTAAGCCCTATTTCATCAAATTGTTTATTTTTATAATGATTTTGCATTAGATTATCAATACTTGCAGCAAAAATCATATAAATATATGACAAATCTTGAGTATTTAATGCTTTATAAAAATACTCATTATCAAGCCCACTAGCTATAATATCTATAGCTTCTTCGTAATTATTAAACTCATAGCCTAATAGTTCTAAAAATCTTTTAGCATTTGAATTAACCACAAAAATAGGCTTTTTTAAAAGAAAATTACTAAGCATTAAAGCCGTATCAAAACCAATGCCTTTAATATCCATAATCCAATCAAAACTAGCATTATTAATAAAGTCATCAAAACTGCTAAAATCATTCACAATTGCCTTTGCTAAATCGCTAATTTTTTTTGCTTTTGTATTATAAAATCCACTTGCTTTTATTAACTCGGCTAGTTCTTTTACATCAATTAAAGCAAGTTTGTTTATAGAATTTGAAATAGGAATTTCAACATTTTTTAATGCTTTTTGAGTGTTTTGCCACTTGGTATTTTGACCTATTAAAAGAGCTAAAAATTTTGAAAAATCATCATAATTTTGCCATTCATAAGAACCTTGTAAATTATGTTTTAATAACGCTTTAAAAATACTAGCTCCATTAATCATTCAAATCCTTTTTTAGTTCATAAAATTGTTTAGCGATACGACCATTTTTTGTGCCTTTTAAATTTGCAAATTCTAAAGCCTTAGCCTTTATCTCATCACTAAATTCATCTTTAAATAATGATTTTACAATGCTTAAATACTGCTCTTGGCTCATTGAATAAAAATTAAGCCATATTCCAAATCTTTCTTTTAAAGCAAATCTATCATCGCTTTCATCTTTAAAATCAGCGTCTTGATAATTTGTATTACTTGATTTTAAAAGATTTTTATAATTTGAGCTTAAAATAAACATTATATTATCACTTAATTTCTCACATCCACCATCTAAAATCGGCTTTAATGCCTTAAAACTATCATCATTTATACTAAAGCTTATATCATCTAAAAATATTACGAATTTGTATTCTAATTCGCTTAAATCATCAATAATATATCTTAAATGCGATAAATCTTCTTTAAAAACCTCAACTATTCTTAAATCACTTTTAATAAATTCATTAAAAATAGCCTTGATTAAACTAGATTTGCCACAACCTTTTGCACCGGCTAATAAACAATGCTGATAGGCTTTGTTTTGTAAAAAATTATTCATATTATTTTTTAAGATATTAAATTCTTTATCCAAAAACAAAAGGTCTTTAAAATCAACCAAATCAAGGTTTTTAATAGGCTTAAAGCTACTAGTTCTTGCTCTATAACTAGCAGCTTTAAATTCTTTAAACAATGCTATCAAAACTAACTTCTTTTAAATCAGCCACACAAGCAATGTGCTTATAAATGCTATAAACTAATGCTAAGCGATTATTTTTAATCTCTAAATCATCAACATTTATCATAACATTATCAAAAAACTCATCAATGATAGGTTTAAGTGCAAAAATCTTACCTAAATTATCACTCACATCATCACTAAAACTAATATCTTTATAAGCTTTATATAATTTAATCTCATATTCATTACTTAATTTGCTTTCATCACAATATAAATCTTTACTATCTTTTATGATATTTGCAAGTCTTTTAAATGTTGAGATTTTGCTCTCATAATCTTTATCTTTTGCTAGATTTATAAGTGCTTTTATATTCTCATCAATTACTACTAAATCATTATTATTCACATTTAAAACTGCTTTTATAAAAGATGAATTTACGCTATATAAAGCATTAAATCTATCTGTAATAAAATTAAGCAATTTAACTTTATCATAATCTTTATATAGACCTTTAAACTCGTTTAATAAATCTAATAAATTAAATTTAACGCCTAAATCAATTAGAATTTTAATAATACTTAAAGCTGCTCTTCTTAATGCGTAAGGGTCTTTATTACCACTTGGAAGCTTGTTTATACTAAATAAAGCCATTAAAGTATCAAGTCTAGTTGCTAAGATTACAATTTTACTTAATTTTGTGCTTGGGATAACATCATATAAGTATTGCTCTTTAATAGCAGTGCAAACTTCACTAGAATACCCCATATTAGCAGCATAATATGAGCCTACAATTCCTTGTAATTCAGGGAATTCGCCTACCATTTGTGTCCTTAAATCAGCCTTGCTAAGTGTGATTGCATCTTTTATATTTTTTGTATTTTCATAAGCAAATAATTTTGCTAATCTTAAGGCAATTTCTTCTTCTCTTTGTTCTTTTTGTGCTATTGTGCCTAATTCTTGCATATAAATTGTATTGTTTAATAATTCAGGTTGTAAGCCAAGTTTTAAGTCATTTTCCCAGAAAAACAACGCATCACTAAGCCTTGCTCTTAACACCTTTTCATTACCTTTTTTTATAGTTTCTAAATCAGGATTGAATGAATTTGTAATTGTTATAAAATTATTGCTTAAAGAATTATCCTTATATACTGCAAAATAGCGTTGATTTTCTTTCATTGAAGTAATTATTACTTCAGGTGCAACTTGTAAAAATTCTTTATCAAAACTACCTAAAAGCGCTGATGGATATTCAGTAATTGCTACAACTTCTGCTAATAATTCTTCATCAATTTCAGCTTTTAAATTCCATAATTTTTCAATATTTCTTATCTCACTTAAAATGATTTCTAATCTATCTTTAGGATTTAATATAACTTTGCCTTCTTTTAAAGTCTTAAAATACTCATCTTGGGTATTAAAAGAGATTTTATCCATACTAATATTTCTATGAACGAAAGTGCTTTTACTTGAGTTTATATTAAACAAACTCGCATTAATTAATTCATCATCCATCATAACGCATAGTCCAGTAATTGGGCGAATAAAACTAAAAGTATTTGCACCCCAACGCATACTTTTACCAAAATTAAGACTTGTAATAAAGCTTTCTAAAATATCATTTATTAATTCGCTAAATAATTTACCTTTTTCTATTTTTTCTACATATAAACAAACTTTTCCTTTAATTTCTTTAAAGCTAAGTTCGTTTTCACTAATATCTGCTTTTGCTAAAAAACTCTCACCAGCTTTACTTAATTTCCCATCTTTATAGGCTACTTCTTTAGGAGCTCCGATTAATTCTATAACGCTATCGTTTGCTCTTTCGTTTGCTTTAAATGTAAAAACAAATCTTCTAGGAGTATATAAAAACTCTAAATTACTAAATTCAATATTATTTGCTTTTAAAACCACTTCTAATTTATCTTTTATATTTGGTTCTTCTTTTAAAAAAGGAATTGCAGGTAATTCTTCTGTAGTTATTTCTATTAAAAACTTTCTCATTTTATCTCCTTAAATGTAAAACCTTGCTCTTTAAGAATTTTTCCAACTTCTTCTTGATGAGCTTTGCCTTTAGTCTCAAGTGTGATTGTAATATTTGCATCACCAAAATCAGTGCCTAATCTATCATAATCAACTTTTATTATGTTTGCTTGTGCGTCTTTTAAAGCCTTAGTTAAATCAAGTAATGCCCCTGCTTTATCAATTAAAGTTACGCATATTTGCATTTTTCTATAACTTTTAATAAGACCTTTTTCAATAATATTATTTAGCATTGTAATATCTATATTTCCACCACTTAAAATACAAACTACATTGCCACTTAGATTAGGAATTTTACCGTGCATTACAGCAGCTACACTTGCTGCTCCTGCACCTTCAACTACTTGTTTATGTTGCTCTAATAAAAATAAAACCGCATTAGCTATTTCTTCATCGCTAACCATAACCATATCATCTACATTATTTTTAATTATATTAAAGCTATCTTCATTAACATCTCTTACAGCTATACCATCAGCTATTGTTTTTACCTTGTTTGAGTTTATGATTTTACCTTCATTAAAGCTATTTAGCATAGCACTAGCGCCCTTGCTTTGCACTCCTATTAATTTAATATTTGGATTAATTTGTTTTGCTGCACTAACAATACCGCTAATTAAACCGCCACCGCCTACTGGAACGATGATATAAGAAATATTGTTTAATTCTTCAATTAGTTCTAAAAATATAGTCCCTTGTCCTGCCATTACAAACGGGTCAGCAAATGGGTGAATAAAGGTCAGATTTTTAGTCTTTTCTAACTCTTTTGCGTAAGCATAAGCTTCATCAAAATTATCGCCTTTAAGTATTACATTAGCACCTAAATTAGCTGTGCTGCTTACTTTATTTACTGGTGTTGATTCTGGCATTACGATATGAGCTGCTATACCAAACTTTGAAGCAGAAAATGCTACTCCTTGAGCGTGATTTCCTGCACTTGCTGCAACTACTCCTAGTTTTTTTTGCTCTTCATTTAAACTTGCAATCTTATTATAAGCGCCCCTTATTTTATAAGCTCCAATTGTTTGAAGATTTTCACATTTTAAATATATATTATATTTATCATTTGATAAAAATCTTGAATAATTAAAAGGCGTTTTAATTGCCACATCATATACTTTTTCTTTAGCCGCATATATTTTGCTAAGCTCTATCATCTTTCTTCCTTTCTAGGTAAAATCCACACTCTAAATGCTCTGAATTTATAAATTGGTCAAACAAAACAAATCTTTTTAACTCGTGAGTTTTGCATAATTTTTCTAAATCTATTTTAGCCGTTAATGGATTGCACGAAATATAAATTATATTATCATAGTTTTTTACTAAATTAACACATTCGCCTAAACCGCATCTTGGAGGGTCTATTAAAATATGTGAAAAACAAAAATCATCTAAATTTAAATCTTTTAGCCTATTAAAAGCTCTTACCTTATTAAAAGCGTCTTTTACTTCACTATCTTTTAGCCTTGCTGTAAAAATATTATTTACATTATTTAATTTGCAATTTTTATTTAAAAATGCCACATTTTTTTTACTAAGTTCTGTTGCAAAAACTTTTTTAAAAAATGGTGCAAGTGCTAAGGTAAAATTACCATATCCACAATAAAGCTCTAATAAATCATCGCATTTTTTATCTTTAAGACAAGATTTTGCAAACTCAAGCATATTTTCATTCATACTTAAGCTAGGTTGGATAAAACACTCATCATTAAACTCATACTTAATACCATTGCTAAAATGCTCTAAAATATCGCTTGGATATGATATTCTTTGTTTTCTTGATTGCATTATTAAATTAAGCTTTAAATTAGTTAATTTGCTTAATTTTTCGTAATAATTTTCTATTTTAAATTCTTTTATGTCTTTATGATATAAAAGTAAAACATTTAAAGTATAAAAGCTCTTAAAAAATCTAATCTCAAATAATTTATCTTTTAAAACTTCATCTAAAGCCTTAAGCAATTTAGGCATAAATTCTCTTATCTCATCACATATAAAAGAAGTATCAAAATCAGTTATTTTTACCTTATCTTTAAACATAGCATAAGATATTTCGCCGTTATTTTTGTATAAAGCAAAATTAACCCTAGTTCTTAAGCCATCTTTATAAATCTTCTCGCAAGGAATTTGAAATTCCTTGCAAACTAAGTCAAATTTATTCAACTTTTTTTCCTATTAAGCGAAGTGCTAAGCTCATCATAACAACACCTAAAATAATTGTTAAATACACATTTAAGCCAAGACTTACAGGAATATATCCAAAAATTACGCTAATAGCACATACTAAAAGAGCATAAGGCATTTGAGTTTTAACATGCGCACTTAATTCGCATTTTGCACTCATTGCACTTAAAATTACGGTATCAGCTATCGGAGAACAATGGTTTCCAAAAATAGCACCTGTTAAAACACAAGAAATATTTATAACCATATATTCATGAAGTTCATTTCCACTCATACCTGCTTCAAGACCAACTGCGTGTGCGAGTGGGATTGCTAAAGGCATTAAAATACCCATAGTTCCATAACTTGTGCCTATTGCAAAACTCATAGCCGAGCCGATTAAGAAAATTAAACTAGGAAGTAATACATGCGGAGTTGAACCTGATAGTAATTGAACTATGTATTTATGAGTGCCTAATTCTTTTACAATTGCAGCTAAGCTCCAAGCAAAAAGTAGCATTGCAATTGTAAATATCATACTCTTCCAGCCATGTAGCCAAGTCTCTACTGCTTCTTTGTGATTAATTTTTTTGCGAACTAGACCTAATATAACTGCTACAACACTAGCAAATAATGCAGCTTGAAATAATGCTAAGCTTGAGTTTGCTTCACCTAAAGTAGTTCTTATCGCATAAAAACTTAAATAATTTTCTTCAATCTTGCTTAAAATGTCTGCTTTATCAGGGTCATCTATAATTGCATTTAAACCACTAAAATAAAAACTTGCTAAAGCTGTAATAATAAGAGTTAAAATAGGAATTAAAGCATCACTAATTTTATGCTCTACTCCATCATTTGGTTTTAATTCACGCTCAAGTTCAGCTCCAACATCAAGTGCAGCTTCACTTACTATTCCTGCACGAGCATTTTTTTCAGCTATATACATTGAGCCAAATTCTCTTTGCTGAATAGCTGTTAAAACAACGAAAATTAGCATAAAGATATTATAAAATCTATAAGGAATTGTTTGCATAAATACTCCAAAAGCATTTACATCGCTAATTCCTACTAAAGAATAAGCAGTTTTAATAAGTCCAACTTCAATACCTATCCAAGTAGAAATTATTGCAATTCCTGCAACAGGTGCAGCGGTGCTATCAAGTATGAAGCTTAATTTCTCACGAGAGATTTTAAACTTATCAGCAATTGGTCTCATAATAGGACCAACGGTTAAACTATTTGCATAATCATCAAAGAAAATACAAAGCCCTATAAGCCAAGTGCTAACTTGAGCTGAAACAGGACCTTTTACAAAACGAGTAAGCGCAAGTGCAACTGCGTTTATTCCACCCATTTTAGTAATTAATGCAACCACACCACCTATACAAAATACTTGCAAGATTACTCCTGCATCATCGCTATCTATCATAGCATCTAGCAAATGTTTTACTATATTTGAAAATGACGCTAAAAATAAATTTACCCAATCCATAAAAGATGGATTATTATAAGTAAATGTATAAGTATCATTTACAATATTTGCTGTGTAAAAATTAGCAAAAGCTAGAAGAAAAGTCCCCGTAAAAACACCTATAAATAAAGATAAAATTACTTCACGAGTAATAAAAGCTAAAATAATAGCCATTAAAGGCGGTAAAAGTGTTAAAACGCCATACAATTGCATATTGCTAACGCTTGTATCAGCTGCGTTTGCAAATATACTAAAAAACATTAAAAACAAAAATCTCATTTTAAATTCCTATTTTAAATTCTACATTCTTTTTGATACTAAACAAGCCGTAATAAAGGCAACAAATGCTACTAAAACTATATAAGCTCCACCACCGATTTGATATAAAAATGGTGGATTTTCACCAATTGCAACTTTGTTTAAAAACGGCAATAATATAGGAGTTATAAATCCTGCTATTGCGTAAGCTAGGTTGTAGCTAAAGCTAATTCCACTATAACGAATTTTTGCAGGGAAAATCTCAACCATAATTAAAGGCGTAAAGTTCATAAGTCCTGCACTAAGAGTTGCTAATAAATAAAAACTCACAAGTAAATTAATATCCTTGCCTATATACAACTCATAAAAATACAACGCACCAAAAACACCCCAAAGAATGGCAAAAATCTTATAAATCCTACTAATTCCAAATTTATCACTTAAAAATCCTGTTAAAACACAACCAATCATCATAGCAAGTATTCCATACATTTGAAGAAGGGTATTATCAACAGGGTCTAATTTCATAACAGCTTTTACGAAATTTGGAGCAATTAATAAAAATACAACCACACAAGCAGTTAAAACCCAAGTAACTAAAATAGAAATAAATATCCCAAATCTATGATTTTCTATAACATCTTTTATAGGAAGTTTTACTAAAGAATCGCTTTCTTTCATCTTTTTAAATACAGGAGTTTCATTTAAATAGCGTCTAAGATATAAAGAGATTATTCCAAAAACACCACCTAAAGCAAATGGAATTCTCCAACCCCAATCCTTTAACTCTTCAGTCGTAAAATTAAGCTGCATAATAAGTGCAACCAAACAACCAAGTAAAATTCCACCAACAACGCTTGAAGTTAATAAGCCTATAAATAGACCTTTTTTGTTATCTTCACTATGTTCTCTTACGAATACCCAAGCACCAGGTAGCTCTCCACCTATTGCCATACCTTGAAAAATACGAACAAATAAAAGTGCAATAGGGGCTGCATATCCAATTGTCTCATAGGTCGGAATAATAGCAAGTGCAAAAGTAGGAATTACCATAAGCAAAATACTTAGCATAAACATATTTTTTCTACCAAATTTATCTCCAAAATGTGCCATCACAACACCGCCTAAAGGACGAGCTAGATAAGCTGCTGCAAATGCTCCATAAGTATTTAGCTCTTGCCAAAACGGGCTAAGCGTATTTGGGAAAAAATGATGTGCAAAATAAGATGAAAAAAATACAAATATAATAAAGTCATAAAACTCAAGAGTGCCACCAAGTGAGCTTAAGGCTAGAGTTTTTACTTCTTCTTTGTTTAATTTTTTTGTCATATATCTCCTTTTTCGTAATTTAATTTATCTCTATTAATAGCCAATTCTTCATAAGCTTCGCTAATAAATTTATTTATTTGATAATCAAATGATGAAGTATGAGATAAACCTACAATTACTTGAACTTTAGCACCTTTTACTCCAAAACGATTTTTCATAGCTTCTTGCTTAACTTCATCTATATAACTTTTAACAACAACCTCATCTTCATTAATAATAAAAACCAAAAACTCATTACCACTCCAACGAGATATGTATTTTTCGTAGTTTTCGCTATGCTTTCTAAGAATGTATGCAAATTCTTTTAAAACTTCATTACCTAATTCTGTTGTATATTCTTCGTTAATTTTTCTTAAGTTATTAATCTCTATTACTATTACACTAGCTTGAGTAATTACATCTTCATCAGCATTATGTTCAAGTTTTGCATTCATAATTTCTAAGAAAGAATATTTATGATAAGTCTCTGTCAAGGTATCAAAACTGGTAAGTCTTTTTAAATGATTTTTTCTGTTTTCATCGTTTACAAACCTAATAACCTGACCTAATTCCATAATAATTTGAGTAAAAAATATAGCACTAATTACAAAAATAATATTAATAACATAAATAATTACTTGACCTGGCTCTTGATAAACCTTACTGCTATAAAAGAATATAAATAAATATATTACAAAATAAACAAAAGGGAAAAGAAAAATTAAAGGGGAATATTTTCTTAAGTTAAGATAATAATACGATGTAAGCATTATTAAATATAAATCAAATCCATAGCCCCAACCTATACTTAAAGAAAAATAAGTAGCTGTAAAAATTGATTCTAATTGAAATAAATACCAAACATAATGCCTTACACTAATAAAATTAACTCTAATAATTTTTTTAAATAATGATGATTTAAAAGATTTTTTACCATTTAAAATTTTTCTATATTTATTATAAAAATAATTTTTCTCTCCAAAACTTCTATAAAGTTTCCTACCTATGTATAATAAAATTAAAAAAGCTAAATAAAATATAGCTAAAAGGAAAAATTCATAAGCAGTGCTTGTAAAATTATTATAATAAAAAACTAATCCAGTAAAAAATCTAGCGAAAAATAAAAAAAGACTATTTACTAATATTAAAACCTCATATTTAACCACTTTAAACCTTTTAAATTATATCGTCATATCCACTTTTGTATAAAATATATTCACGACCCATTGTTTTTGTTTCATACTTTAATTTAATAGTTTCGTTTATTTTTTCTAATAAAACTTTAGGTCGTTTTTGAGTATCAATAAACTTATGATATTTTGCAACAATTTTTAAATAAATGTCAAAATTATCCTTTTTCTTTCTAATCATTTTATCAAAATCTTTGCTTATTGATTCAAGTAAAAAATAAAACTTAGAACTTTCTTCTTCTAAAATTAATACAAAAGTATTTAAATCCCATTTAATTATAATTTCATCATTAGGATAATAAGCTCTTAAAAGACTTAAAAACTCTTTCATTACTTTGTTTTGATAGTAATAATCCGTTCTAAAAAAAGAATCTTGGTCTTTTTGAAAAAAAGCTATTTCAAAAATACATACATTAAGATTATTATAATAATTTTGCTGTCTTTGTAAAAGCAATTGAGTAAAATCTTTTTTATCAATTAAATTAAATTTAGTATGAACTTGTTTTGTGATTTTGGCATTATTTTTATTAGCTGATAATTTTTCTATATCTTCAATTGATTTTAGACCTACTACATAATTGCTAAATACAATACTAGAAAACACAACAACAACAGAAATTACAAATAATAAATTAGAAAAAAAGCTTTCTTTATGATAAGAATGCCAAAAATAATAATCAATTAAAAATACAATTACAAATGTCAAAATTAAAGCAACATAGGTTATATTTGCTATTAATAATCTCTTTTTAGAATCATTAATAAACATTATATAAATTAAGGTAGCTAACAAAATAATGTATAAATGAGCCCCGCCTGCCATAGAATATAAATATATATTACAACAAATAGCAATGATTATACATACTCCACCACCCATAAAGCTAAACCAGTCAAGATACCTTGCTACTGATTTTTTCTTTCTATTTAAAAGTAAAGCATAAAACAAACAAGCACAAATAATATATAGACTTGATATAAAAAATTCTTTGGCAAAAAGCATAGTAATACCTAAAAAGCCAAATGTAACAATAATAGTTAGTATTAAAATTACATAAATTCTTTTTAGGGTAATATTATGGTTTTTTATATCTTCATAAGTATCATAAAGTTCTTGTATAAATTCTACTTTTTGACTATCGTATTCTCGCATTATGCCTCGTCATAACTATAATCATCGTCATCATACATATCTTCATCATATATGTTATATTCATCAAGACTGCTTAATTCATCATCAAAATCTTGCTCAAATTCGTCATCAAATTCATCTAACTCATCATCAAATTCGTCTAATTCATCATCAAAGTCATCATATTCACTAAAGCCATCTAATTCATCATCTTCATAATCTAAAAACTCATCATCATCGTAAGCCATATAATTTTCCTTAATAAAATTAAAAACGCTAATATACCATTTTATTTATATTATTTGTTAAAATCTAAGCAAAAATAAAGGAAAAAAATGCAACTTACACACATAAACGAGCAAAATAATCCTACTATGGTTGATGTTAGTGATAAACAAATTACTAAAAGAAGAGCTTTAGCAAGTGGCAAAATCACAATGAACGAAGAAGCTTTTAAAGCAGTTTTAAACGGAAATGCTAAAAAAGGAGCGGTAATAAATACAGCTATTGTTGCAGCTGTTATGGGAGCTAAACAAACATCAAATCTAATCCCAATGTGCCATCCACTACCAATTAGTAAAGTTGAAGTAGATATTGAACCAATTGAGAATGAATTTGCTTTTAGACTAAATGCAGTGGTAATCACCGAAGGAAAAACAGGTGTAGAAATGGAAGCATTAAATGCTGTTAGTGTAGGCTTATTAACGATTTATGATATGGTTAAAGCAATTGATAAAACAATGGTTATTGATGATATAAAATTATTAGAAAAAGACGGAGGCAAAAGTGGTCAATTTAGAAGAAATTAAAGCTGATTTAAAGATAGAATATCCTTGCAACTGGAGCTATAAAGTAATACTTGATAAAGATGATGATATAAATGAATTAGTAAAAAAGCTAGATATTAAAAATGCAAAAATTGAAAGTTCAAAATCTACAAGTAATTATAAAAGCTATAACCTAAGCCTAGAAGTGCCAAATGAAGCTTATAGATTAGAATTATTTTCTACTCTTAAAAAACATTCTAAATTTGTTTTATAAGGAAAAACTATGAAAAATATATTATTTAATGAAATACAAGAAAAAGCAAAAAAAGAATTTATTAATTCAAATGATGATGGATTAATAGCTAGATTATATACTAAATATTGTGAAGAGCTAGAGAATTTAGAAGCACTTACAAATGAGAATAAAAATATAGTTTTAAAAGCCCTTTTAAGAGCAAAAATGTCTATAAAAGAGCAAGAGATTTATACTCTTACAAATGAGCTTGAGATGATTAGAAAAGAGATAAAATCAAAAGAATTAGAGCTTTATAATATTACAAAATCAAGTTTTAATGAGCTAAGTAAGGTAGTTCAAAATGATATTCAAAAAGAATACCTTGAAGAACTTATGTTAAATGAAGCAAACTCGTTACAAATTCTTTACGAAACTTCTCAAAATGCTTTTATAAATGTTCTTGAAACAAATATAATGATAGAAGAAAGATGCTTTTTAATAAGTAATTTTATGTTAATTAATGCACTTGAATATGCTAAGTTTAATAAGGATAAAATAATTAATGCAGCTGAACTTATCTTAAAAGCAGCACTTGAACTAGCAAATGAATGGCAAAGCTATGCTGAAGAGCTTTTAACTGGAGTTTTAAATGGACTTTTAGAAGGTATATTTGCTATCTTAGAAAGGCTTAAAAAGGATTTAGAAGTTAGCTTAAGTGATAATGAACTTGATAATATGAAATTATCTCTTCTAAGCCTTGAGAGTGATTTTATAGCTATGATTAAGACAAATCTAAATAACGATGCTTCAGGTAAGGCTCTTGAAAATATTTTAAATAATAAACTTGATAATAATTTTGCTAAATTTGCAAGATTAGTAAGAGAAAACAAGCAACTACTAAATATAAAATTAATTAAATTTCAAAATAGCGAACTAAACGAAAAAATCAAAAAAGAATTAAATACTTTAGAAAAAGCTTATAATGAATTTGATGTAAAAAAATTAGCTTCAAATATTTTCACAAAATTTAAGAAGAACTAAAAAAAAGAATTTGAAACTCTCGTTTCAAATTCTAAAAATTATTTAACTTTTATATTACTAAAAATTGCTGGAGTATAATTTACACCCATATTAAATACTTTCTCATCAACCTTTTTAGCATATTCATTTTTTCTATCTTGGTCAATTTTTTTGTATTCAACACCATCTTGATAATATTTTCTTAATATTGCGATTTTTTCTTCATCAGTTTTAGCTGTTTTGATTTCATCAAAAATATTAAGCGATTTATCTAAAGCATTCTCGTGCATTGGAAGTGGAGTTAAAACAAATTTAATATTAGTTTTTTTCAAATCTTCTTCTATATTTTTTAAATGTTCTCTACAATAAGGACAATCAGGGTCGCTAAATACTACCATTGCAGTATTGCTATTTTGCTTTCCTAGATTAATAATCATATCAGGATTTTCTTTAACAAAATCTGTTAATAATAAGCTTAATTTCTCTTGTTTTTCTTTTTCTTTTTTAGCCATAAAACTAGCTTTTAAATCTATACTTTCTTTCATATTAAGCATAGTTGGTGTTCCATAAACTCCATCACTAAAGAAAACATCAGAGCCAACTACAACTCCATCTTTTAATAAATTAAACTCTACCATTTCAAATTTTGAATCAGGAACTTTATCAACTTTTACTAATTCTACTTGAATATTTTCTGGTGTAATTGTTTTTACAAATTCTATAACTTTATCACTAATTTTGCTAGCACTTAAAGCGCTTACAACCGACATTGCTAATATTATTTTTTTCATACTAATCTCCTTAAAAAAATAAAAGTTTAATTTTGCATTAAATAGCGTTTATTGTCAATATTTTTTACACCCTTTAAAGTGTCTAAATACTCAAGTAAAGCAATGGCATATTTTCTACTTAAGTCATATTCATTTTTAAGTTCTTGCACTCCTACACCTATTTTTAAAATAGGGCTTATGTTTTTTACAAATTCTTCAAGTGCTTGTGTGCTAATAAAATAATTATGTGCTAGTCTTTTTACCTTATTTTGAGAACATAATTTCTTCATAATATCATCGCCACTTTTTCTATCTAAATTAAGCTCATCATAGATATTATAAGGAGCTTTTGGGGTTAGGCAATTTAATTCATCATATATTTTTTCTTCATTATTTTCTAATAATTTTTCTAATTTTTCACCTTTTTTATAAAAAAGACCATTATTAAATTCTAAAAAATCTAAATCTTTTAAAGCCAAATCACACAAAAACTCATCAATTCCTAATGATTTTTCTAAGCTTTTTGCACTTTGTAATGAATAAGGGTTTTTAGTAAAAAGCTCTTTTATATTATTTTTTGTATCTTCTAGGGCTTTTTTTGAATATACACAAGCACCATTTAAATCTACTATCTCGCCTACTTCTTGAGCGTATTCTAAGGCTTTTTGCGTGCTTAGATTAAATCTTTGCGGCGCACAAAAAAGCCCAAAACCTGAACTATGATTTTGATTTAATAAAGCAAAAGCACTTTTAAAATCTTTTTGCTCTAAAGCGTTTAATAATTCAATCATTTTTGATTTTTTAAGTGGCTCTGTAAGTGGATTTAACACCACTCCACCAGCAACAGCACGAGCATTTTTTAAGATTATAAAAGGCTCATTAAAACTTAGAGCAATTGGTTTTTTTAATACAAATTTTGCAAATCTATCGTATTGTAAAAATTTCGCTTCAATTTGCTTATTAGCAGCACAAAACAATACATTTTCATCGTGCTTTAATTCACCTTCTAAAGTAGTATAAATCTCATTTGCACTTCTTAAATAACCCTTAGAATAAATGATATTTCCTACTTTTAAATTCCCTTTAAAGACAAAAGCAACCCTAGCAGGTGCTACTACACTTTCTACATTTTTATGCTGAACTTCAATTGATTTTATTTGAATATTTTCTAATTCATCGCTTAAATAAGTTTTGCATTCTAATTTGCCACTTTTTAAAATACCCGTTGCTACAAGACCAATGCCTTTTACATTAAATACTCTATCAACATTGATTTTTAAAGCAAAATCTTCATAATTTGGAACTTTTAAACTCAATAAATATTTTTTAAGCTCATCTATGCCTAATTTATTTTTAGCACTTACTAAAAATACTCTAATAGGCGTAAAATCAAGTTGTTTTAAAATCTCTTGCTTTTTAGCATCAATATCTTGGCATAAATCAATTTTATTTAAAACTAAAATTATATTTTTTACACCCATAATTTTTAAGATAAAAATATGCTCTAAAGTCTGTGCTTTTAGCCCTTCATTAATATCTACAACAAGCATTGCGTATTCACTTTGAATACCACCTATCATTGTCTTAACCAAGCTTTCATGACCTGGCACATCAACAAATGAGATATGCTCTAAGTGTGAAAAGCTCAAATCAATAGTAATCCCACGCTTTTGCTCTTCAGGTGTATTATCTCCATCAAAATCATTTAAAGCTTTAATTAATGAAGTTTTGCCGTGGTCAATATGACCTGCGGTTGAAATTATTAACATTTATAAAGTCCTTCCTTTCTCCATAGTGCGAAATTTTTTTCATATCCTATGCCGTAATCTTCGTAAAATTTAGGGCAATTAATAGCCATTTCTTGAGTTTTGTTTGGCTCATCGTGTGGATAAATATAGTATTTTTCTTTATCAGGATGATTATTGTCTAAATATGTTGGTATTTGTAAGGCTTCATTGCTATTTACAAATTCTAAGGCTTTATTGATTGCCTTATAAGATGAATTTGATTTTTTAGAATTAGCTAGAAAAACTACACATTGAGAAAGTGTAATCCTTGCTTCAGGTAAGCCAATGTCTTTACATATTTGCAAACACGAATTGGCCATTACTAAAGCATTTGGATTTGCATTGCCTACATCTTCACTAGCAAATATACAAAGCCTTCTAGCAATGTATAAAATATCAATACCTGCATTTATCATTCTAGCAAGATATAAAATTGCTGCATTTACTTCACTTGCTCTTAAGCTTTTAATAAGGGCTGAAGTTAGTAAAAACTCATCTTCTTTATTGCTAATATAATTTGGTCTTAGTGCTTTTAGCTTTTCTAGGCTGATATTTTTAAAAACATTTGCGTATCTTAAAAGATTTAGCATTGCTCTTGCATCGTTTGAGCTTGATTTGATTAAATAATCTTTTATTTCTGTGCTTAAATTAGGTTGAGCTTGTTCTAAAATCTCTTTTAATTCATCATAACTTAATGGCATAAACTCAAAAAACAATAACCTAGAGCATAAAGCCTTATTTAGTGAATACAAAGGATTATGAGTGCTTGCAGCTAAAAAATAAAAATTATTTTCTTCTAAAGGTTTTAATAACACATCTTGAACGCCTTTATTTAAGCGATGAATTTCATCAATAAATACAACAGGCTTAAAAAGGCTATCTTTTTTAATAACTTTTCTAAGTTCTTCAACGCTAAAGCTAGCACCATCAAACTCATAAAAATTAGTTTTTAATTCTTTTGCTATAAATCTTGCAAAAGTGGTCTTGCCAACTCCACTTGGACCATAGAAAACACTATGCGGAATTTCTTTTGCTTTTATAAACTCATCAAAAATTTCTCTTACTTTATCCTGCCCTACCATTACTATCCTTTAAGGGCATTGTAATGATTTATTTTAAAAACTTAGCAAAGCTTAAAGCAAAATTAATATATTTTCCAAATCCAAATTCTTTTAAAATAAACAATGATATTTCTTTTAAAATATCAGGTTTTACTTCTTTAACTTCTACTTCTTTTTTAGGCATAAATTTATTCACTAATTCACTTGCCTTGCTTACAATTACTTGAGTTTTTGTAGCTTTTCTAGGTTTTTTAAAAAGTGCAAAAATTGATTTTGCAATTCTTTTAATAAACGAAAACATTTTCCAACCTTTATTGATAATAATTTTACAAATTATAATTATTTTTGATTAATAAAGTGATATTATTTTTCATAATCTTTATTGAAATTATTTTTAAATTCATTTTTAACTTTAATTTACTAAAATAAGCGTTTTTTTAATTAAGGAAAGTATATGCAAAATAAACTAAAAGAATATGCAAAATTAGTTGGCAACACGCCTTTAGTTGAAGTTGAATATTTATATAAAAATAAAAAATCAAAAAGCTATTTTAAACTAGAATATTTTAATCCAAGTGGCTCTATTAAAGATAGAATGGCATTAGAAATTATGCAAAATGCTGTTAATAATAATGAATTTAAAGCTGGTATGAGTATAGCCGAAGCAACTAGTGGAAATACAGGTATAGCTTTTTCTGCTTTAGGTGCTTTTATAGGTGCTAGTGTTGAGATTTTTATGCCTTGCTGGATGAGTGAAGAGCGTAAGAAAATAATTAGAAGTTACGGAGCAAAATTAAGAGAAGTTAGTGCTTGCGAAGGTGGCTTTAGTGGTAGCGTAAGACTTGCTGATGAGAGTGCAAAAAATGGCAATGTATTTTTACCTCATCAATTTGAAAACGAAAGCAATGTAAAAGCCCATGAAAAAACTGCAAATGAAATTCTAAACACTCTAAAAAAACACAACCTAAAACCAGATTGCTTTGTAGCAGGAGTTGGAACAGGTGGGACTATAATGGGAATTGGCAAGGTATTAAGACCACTTGGAGTAAAAATATGCCCATTAGAGCCTGAAGGTTGCGCTAGTATGAGTAATCCTGGAGAAAATTCAGAGCATAGAATTCAAGGCATAGGAGATGGTTTTGTGCCTGATATTGTAAAGCTAAATGAATTAGATGATATCATCATAGTAAATGATATAGATAGCGTTATAATGGCACAAAAACTAGCTAAAATCGGACTTGGAGTTGGAATTTCTAGTGGGGCTAATTTCTTAGGTTGTATTAAGGCTAAGGAGCTTTTTGGAGATTGCGTAAGCGTTAGTGTATTTGCTGATGATAATAAAAAATATCTAAGCACTGATTTAATGTTAAATATGCAAGATGAAGAAAGATTTTTAAGCAATAAAATTGAATTAATCGGATTTAAAGTATTATAAGGAGAAGATATGAAAAAATTAATTTTACTAAGCATAATTTCAAGTATTGCAATGGCAGATTGCTCTTATAAAATCAACAAATTAGAGCGTGAATTAAGCTATGCAAAACAATATGGCAATTTTAATAGAGTTAGAGGTCTAGAAAACGCTTTAGCAAATGTAAGAGCACATTGTGGTGGCGGTAGTGTTTATAATAATGATTATTACACTAGAAAAAATGAGATTAAAGACACTATTGAAAGATTAGAAGATGAAGCTGAGCGTAAGATTGATAGGATTGAAGACAAGCTTGATGAATTAAATGATATGAAAAATAGTATGAGTAAAGACGAATACAAAAGAAGAAAAGCAGAATTAAAAGCTGAAAAAAATCGTATAAAAGACGAATATAAAAGACAAAAACAAGCTTTAAAAAACTCTTATAAATATTAAAAAAAGCCTAATTTTTTAGGCTTTAATTCTTCAATAATTGCTTAATCGCTAAAGATGATAATAAAAGCCCCATAGAAGCAGTCATTCCCATAAAAGACCCTAGCCCAACACACATTGGCTCTTCTTCGCTATAAGCCATTTTAAATTTACCCTTAAATCTGCGTTTTTTAAGCTCAAGCCTAACGGCTTTTGCTAAAGCACACATTTTAGTCTTATCCCAATTTGCAACCTTTAATTTTAAAGGGTCAATTCTTTTTGCAGCTCCACCACTGCTAATAAAACTAATACCTTTTTCATAAGCAATTTCAGCTATATCGCATTTAGCTTTAACATCATCAATACAATCAATTATTAAATCAAATTCTTTATCTTTTAAAAACTCTAAAAAACTTTCTTTAGTAATTAATAACTCATAGCAATTTGCCTTATAAAATTCAGCAAAAACGCTAGCCTTACTAAGTCCAATATTTTCAGAATGTAATTGTCTATTTTGATTACTAGCTTCAAAATAATCCTTATCAATTCCACTTACATTAATACCAACTCTAGCAAGTGAGCTAAAGCACATACCACCAACTCCGCCAAGCCCACAAATTAGCACTTTTTTTGAACTCAATTTATCATAATTATCTTGAAATAATAATCTAGCTCTTGCAAATCTCTCACTCATTTTCTAACCATTTCTTTACTTTTTTTAATTCTTTTTTAGCCGTTAGATTTAGCTTAATTGGAGTAATACTTGCATAACCTTGTCTTACATAATCAATATCATCATCTTTTGCTTTTACCTTGCTTAAATCATACAAGCTATCTAGCCAATAATACTCTAATCCTCTAGGGTTTTTACATATTTTACTTGAGAATTCATATCTCATTTTACCCATTTTACAAACTTTATAACCTTTATAATCACTCTCACAACTTGGATAATTTACATTTAAAAATCTTCTTTTTTTAAGTGGATTAAGCTTAAGTAATTTTAAGATTAGTTTAACAGCAAGTTTACTTGAACGCTTAAAATCTATATCTTTTTCATAAAGTTGAGAAAAAGCAATCGCATTCACTCCACAAAGCACACTCTCCATACAAGCAGCCGCCGTGCCTGAATAGGTTATATCTTCAGCTAAGTTTGCTCCATTATTAATCCCACTTACTACTAAATCAGGTAATTTATCCTTAAAAATAGTGCAAAATGCAAGATTTACACAATCACTTGGAGTGCCGTCTTTTAAGGCATAATAATTTTTCTTAATTTTTACAAAACTTAGTGGATGATTTAGTGTAAGCGAATGCGCACAAGCACTCTTATTGCTCCAAGGAGCAACCACAAAAACTTCTAAATCTTTAATCTTTTTAAGCCTTTTTCTAAGTGCTAGAAGACCTGCTGCATCATACCCATCATCATTGGTTAATAATATTCTCATTTTTACCTTTTCATATCAAAATCTATAAATAATTTTATTTTTTTATCATTATTAAATAATTCTAATCTATATCTCATAGTGCTTAATAAACAAGTGCTTACCACAAACTCACTTACATAATCTCCGTTATCAAGTCTAATAAGCTCGGCATTTATAACACCCATATCCATATTAAGCCCATATAATTTAAGATTTAGATTATCGTATTTAGGTAAGCCTTTAATTATTAATTTAGTTTCTTCCATAAATCTTATCGGACGATTAATAATTTCAAAACTAATTTTTCTACCTTTGAAATCTTTTTCGCATATATCTTTATTAATAGAGCATTTAAGTGGAGTGTTTAAATAATTTTCATCAATTTTTTCATCATCACAAGCTATGAAAAATAAAGCTAAAAATATTAACACAACTCTCATTTTAAATTCCTTCTAATAGCAACTAAACTAAAGATTGTTAGGATAATTACGCTAATTATTAGCCATAATGGACTTTCAAAATTGCTCTTTTCTCCTGCGTAAGAATGCTTACCTACTAAATAATAATTCACTCCAAAATAAGTCATCAAAATAACGCCAAATCCCCACATACTAAGAAGCGCGTATAATAGTTTTGATTTTAATTTTAAATGCACTAAAATTGCATATATTAATATGCTTATTAAAGACCAAGTCTCTTTGCTATCCCAGCCCCAGTATCTTCCCCAAGACTCATTAGCCCAAATTCCGCCCAAAAAATTCCCACAAATTAATAATAATAAGCCTAAATGATTTGCTAAATATATTTGAATATTTGCCTTATCGTAAGGTTTTTTAAATATTACGCACGATAAATAAGAAAAGCTAATTAAAGCACTTAAGCCAAAAAATCCATAAGAAGCAGCAATTAAGCTTACATGAATACTAAGATAAGGAGAATTTAAAACAGGCATTAGATTTGTAATTTGTGGATTAATATCATTAAGATGTGCTGTAAATAATGTAGCAACGCTAAATAATAAGCATAAGCTAAGTAATAGATTTTTTCTAAAAACAAGTCCAGCAAAAACGGAGCTTAAAGCAATATAAATTAAACTCTCATAAGTATTAGTAAGCGGAGTAAATCCTGCTACAAAACCCCTTAATCCAATGAGAATTAAATGGATTAAAAATAGTATTAAAGTAAGATAAAAAATAATTTTAGTATTTTTATTTATCACAAATAAAGAAAGTATAAAAAGCACTAAATAAGCAAAACACAAACTATAAAAAGCATCATATTTGCTTAAAAATATTTGAGTTTTAATCTGTGCTTGGCTAGGTAAAAAATCAAACTGATTTTGCAAGTTTTTAATCTTAGATAAAATCTCATTAGCCTTGCTATAATCATTAGTTTTTTTAGCAATTACTAAAGAGCTTAAATATTCATTAATTAGCTTTTGATTATCCAAGCTTATATTATTTGCAAATGGGCTTTGCAAGTGGTTTTCATCAGGAATTATCTTAAATAATTCTGCTGTAAAAATTAAATATAAAATATTCACACTCTCATCAACTCTAATCAAATCCTTATCATAATCATTAAAATTTGCTTCTCCTTTAGCATAGGTTTTTTTAATTTCATCTTTTAATTTATAGCTTGAACCATCGTAAAAATCACTAAATTTTGCTTGTTTTTCACAATTTAAAAATTCTCTTAATTTAGGATTTTTGACCCTAATTAATCTAGCTTCATTTACATAAGTAACATCAGTAATTAATCTAAATATTTCTTCACTTGCAGCGTTTTTATTAGGACAACCAATTTTATTGCATAGCTCTAGTGAAAAAGTATAAAATGGCAAAAATCTATCATTTAAATCTTGAATAATTAAAGAATTTAATTCATTTATATGAGAGTTAAAATCATTTGCTTTTAAATTTGGACTAAGAATTATTATAAAAACAACACTTAAAGCCTTAAAATATTTTCTAGTTTTTAGACTAAATAAATTTAAAAAACACCCAATAAATAATAAAGCATAGCCAATATAAGTAGGAGTTTTGCCTAAATCTTTATTAGCACTTAAAATCGTGCCTTTTAAATCTTCATCATAAGAATGCTGAAAATACCTAATACCTTTATAATCAAGCACTTTATTCATAGCTATTTTTACATCTATTTTTTGATTATTATCTAAGATTAATAACTCACTTTCATAATCTTTTGCACTCTTGCTACCTGCGTGGGTTATTAAATTAAATCGTTTTAGATAAATATCAAAATCAAGCTTTAAACTCTCTTGCTTCCAAGAAATCTCATAATCGTTTATCTTAATATTATCGTTTAATGCAAGGATTAGTTTTTCTTTTAAAATTCCTGATTCAAATTCCACTCTAATCGCTTGTAAATTACCCCCACTCATACTAAGTGCGTCTTTTGAATGAACTAAATAATTTAAAGCCGAAAAAGAAAACTCATCTAGCAAATATATACCATCTTTTAATTTAAAATCACTGCTTAAAATTTGATTTAAGAATTTCATTGCTTGATTAGTGTTTATATAAAACTCATTATCTTTTATATAAAAATTAACATAATTAGTGCTTGTTTTGTTAAAGCAAAAATCAATATTAGCAACACTAACGCATTCATTATAATTAATCTCAACATCACTATATCCACTATCAAAATTAAATCTTAATTTTAAATAACTAGGGTCGTTTAAATCATCACTTTTTACCTTAGTAATCCCTGCTTCATTACTAAAATCAACAAACCTTAAACTTGCATTATCAAGTTTTATAATCTCATTTAAATTACTAGTTTTACTGATTTTATCATTGTGTTTTAAGACTAATTCAGTTTTTGTGCTTTTTATCTCATTTGCTTTATTATCAACCCTTAAATGAATAATTCCTTCAAAACCAAAAAAATGAGTTAAAACAGCACCAATAAATATAAAAATAAAAGAAATGTGAATTAAAAATAATGAAATATTTTTATAAAGTTTGTATTTAAAAATCGCATAAATCACACTTAAAAACAATAAAACCATAATCAAGTGAAAATACCAAGCATTATAAACTAAACTCATAGCATAACTTGTGCCTTTTGCACTCTCAATAAATGTAGCAACCCCACAAAAAATAGCAAAAATTAGCATATAAACTAAAGAAATCTTTAAATTTAAAAATTTATTTAAAAACATTATTGTCAAAACTACTTTCTTTTAAAATCATTCTTAATTGATAAAATTTATTATCTAAACTTAAAGCTATATTTTATAATAAAAGCCTTAAAAAATAAGAAAATTAATTAAAATTATTTAATACATTTTTTCTCCTTTTTGAATTATTTAAATTATATTTTATTTTTTATATTTTTTTAAGAAAGCTTTAAATTAATTTGGATTAAACTTAATTGTTGTAATTTTAATTTTAAGGAGAAAGCTATGAAACGCTTGTTAGCACTAGGTAGTGCCTGTATTATGTTATATGCTAATAATATAACACCTCAAGCTGATGGTATAAAACCTAGAACTCTTCACGATTATGTAAATCAAGAAACTGATTTTATAGAGTTTTTAAAAGAACGCCATCCAATGTTTAAATACGAAAAAGAAGGAAATTTAGTTGGAAAATATTCTATTTCTAATCGCCAAGAAGAGTTTGTAGAATTTGGAGGGCACGGAAATTACGAAAAAGACACAGGTCGTTCTGCATCAATTACATATCGTCTAGGTATGGAAAGTATTTTGGATTATCCAAATAAATTCGTAGGACCTAAAAAATGTGGTGAATGCCACCCTGCTCAATACGAAGCTTGGAATCGCTCACGCCATTCAAAAGTTATTCGTTTTCCTGATGAATTAGAAGAAGCTGGGGGAGACCCTAAAAAGCCTATGTATGGAAGCAGCGAAGCTACAATTTTACCAAAAGGTGTTGAAGCTGATGATGTATTTGTAGTAATTGGAACACCTAGAACAAAATATGGTTTTATTGATAAATGGTTAGTTCGTGGAACTTATCACATTGAAGATGGAAAATTAGCCGATGGAACAGGTAAAATGGTTGCTGGGGGTAATCAATTCTCACGCCTTTGGGTTGAATCACTTACACCTGAAGTTGCGAAAAAAATCGCTGAATTCTCACCTGGCTTTCCTACAAAATTAGAAGATTTTGGCAAACAAACTTCAAGTGTTTGGGGAATTAATTCTTATGGTTCTACTTATAAAGAAAATATGATGTTTCAACCTGCATCTGCATATTGTGAAGTATGCCATAGCTTTAAATTTGATTTTAAATCTAAAGAAGAATTCTTAGCAGCAATTGGAAATAAAGATGAGCTTAGAAAACACGCAATTTCTAAAGGAATTAGCTGTGAAGAGTGCCACGGAGCAGGAGCTCACCTTTATGGTGCAAGGGGTGCTGGTATGCCAAGTAATTGCGAAAGATGCCACCAAAGATTTGCTTATGATAGCGAAGATGCGAAGATTGACCCAAGAAAGCCATTTAATAGCTACTTTAAATCATCTTGCCCATCTTGTGGAACTGAAGGCTCACAAATGTATAATACTATGCACTATGATAAAGGTATGAGATGTTCAACTTGCCACGACCCACACGAAGTTACTGCAAATGATTGGAAAGACCCTTATACAAAAGTAGGACTTAAAAAAACTTGTAGTGATTGTCACGAAACTCAAGCTGAAATGTTTAAATACGGCGGAGCACACGCTAAAGATAATTGCACAGGCTGTCATATGCCAAATATGATGAGTTGTGAAAACTTTGCAAGCGTTCAAAACCCTGATAAAGGTGGATTTGACAATGTTCGTGCAAGTCATATATGGAAAATTTATGTAGATAAAGATGCAAAAACTCTAAACCCACCAGAAGGAAAACCAAGAGACCCACAAACAACTAAAGGTTGGACAATTGCTAGAAAAGATGGCAAATTCTTTGTGGATTTAATGTGGAGTTGCGGAAGAACTAGCTGGAGTGATGTAAATCTAGTAGGACCTGGGGCAAGTGGTTGCCATAGTGCTGTGCAATCAACTTTACCAAAAGAATTACACTTCACAGACCAAGAGCAAATCTATGATAAAGTTATGGAATGGCAATTACCTGTTAAAGAAGGCTTTAAAAAACTAGAACTTGCAATTCGCAAAATTGATAGAGAACAAGCAAAAATGGATAATCTAAGCACAAAAACTAAATCAGAAATTATCCTACTTACAAAAGAAGCAAGAGCAATTTATGAAAAAATTGAAAAAGATGGAAGCTGGGGCGTTCATGGTCCAAAATATGCTCTAAAACTAATAAATGAAGCATTAGTTTATGTAGCACAAGCTCAAGATTTATTAGATGGTAAGAAATAATAAAAGGTTAGGAAAAATCCTAACCTTAGTGAAAGGATAAAATATGTTGCTAAGACTTATTTTTGCCATCTTTTTAAGCTTTAACCTTTTTGCATCGGAAGGCGATTTTGCAGTAGTTGAAGGAGTAATTCCTATATCTATGGCTGATGTAGAAAAAGAATTAGGTAAAAAAGATGTATATATATTTGACGCAAATACAAAAGAAGAAAGAATAAAATACGGCTATTTAAAAGGCTCTATTTTTATTAATACACCTGAATGGGTAAGTTTATTACCTAGCAATAAAGACGCTAAGATTATTTTTTATTGCTTAAATAGAATGTGCTATGCAAGTAGCGATGCTGCATTAAAAGCACAAAAACTAGGATATACAAATGTTCGTGTAATGCTAGATGGAATTGAAAGCTGGATTCTTAGTGCAAGACCTATTGAAAAAGGCGGCATAAAACCACTTGTAAAAAGCCATGATATTAATAGTTGGCACGAAGGAAATGAAATAAGTAGTTTTAAAGATGAATTACATAAGAATTTAAGATTTGGTAACCTTCCTGCTTGTAGAGATTGTCATGGTGCTAGTGGAATTATCAATGATTTAGCAAACGACAAAGACAATGTAAATGCAAACTGCACTAGTTGTCATAAAGAAGTTAAGGCTGAATTTAGCGGAAGTGTGCATGATAAATTCACAAATCCAAGAGAAAAATCTCCATCATGCTCGGATTGCCATAATGTGCATGATAAACAACAATTAACCTCTTTAGCTGTTAAAAAACTAAGCGATGTAAAATGTGGAAGTTGCCATGAAAAAGAGCAAAAACACTATCACGAAACTTTCCACGGAAAGGCTATGGTTTTAGCAAAAGATGGTGAAAGCAAAAAAATAGCTGCTTGTTTTGATTGTCACGGGGCTCATAACATTCATAAACCAAAAGATGAAAAATCAACTTTATATGGTGAAACTAGAATAAAAACTTGTGAAAAATGCCACGAAGGAGCTAATGATAACTTTAGTGATTTTATAGCTCATGCTGACCATACTGATAAAGAGAATTTCCCTTTACTTTATTGGGCTTATGTGTTTATGACAGGGCTTGTAATATCAGTATTTGCATTCTTTGGCTTACACACATTCTTGTGGAGTATGAAACTAATTTATATGAGTATTAAATATAAAGATGAGTGGCGTGCAGCAAAAGAAAAAATGCATAATGACAAGGTAAATATTAAACGCTTTAGCACCTTGCATAGAATTCAGCATTTCTTTGTAGCTTCAAGCTTTTTAGGATTAAGTTTTTCTGGCTTACCGCAAAAATTCTATACCGCTCCTTGGGCTCAAACTATGATTGATTTAATGGGCGGAATTGTAATGGCTACTAAAATACACCATTTTAGTGCGTTTATTATGATTGCAGTATTCTTAAGCCACATTGCTGAAGTAGTTTATAATTCTTGGACTAAGCGTGATGCTATTCGTGATAATAATGGAAAGCTAAGCTTTAAATTATTCTTAGCAAAATTATTTGGACCTGATAGTTTAATGCCTAGAATGCAAGACTTAAGAGATGTTGTAGCTCATTTTAAATGGTTTATTGGAAAAGGCGAAAGACCTAAGTTTGATAGATTTACTTACTGGGAAAAATTTGATTATATAGCAGTATTTTGGGGTATGTTTATCATTGGCTTTAGTGGTTTAGTATTATGGTTTCCGGTTGAATTTACGAAGATTTTACCTGGCTTTATGCTAAATCTTGCAACGCTTGTGCATTCTGATGAAGCACTTTTAGCTACAGGATTTATTTTTGCGGTGCATTTTTTCAATACTCACTTTAGAGCTGATAGATTCCCTATGGATATGGTTATCTTTAGTGGAGAACTAACCGAAGAAGAGTTAAAGCACGATAGACCTGAATGGTATGCAAGGCTTAAAGCTAGTGGAAAATTAGACGAACTTAAAAACGAAAGCAATTCTTTTGCTAAGTATTTTTATTTTGCAAGAGTTGTTGGATTTTTAATGTTATTTACTGGACTAATTTTTCTGTTCTTAATAATTTATGCCTTTGCTGATATGTTGATAGGATAAGAGTATGAAAAATAAAGATGCTAATATGATTTTAAGTTTTACGGCATCAAGTTTAATTGCTGCAGCACTAATTCTTAGTGCTTGCGGCAATGAAGCTAAAGAGCCTGAAGCTGTGGTTAAAGACTTTGTGCTTTTATGTGAAGCTGGGAAAATGAGTGATGCTGCTAAATTACTTGCTAGTAAAAATAATGTGGATTATTTTAAGAAGTTTCAAGATAAAGGTAAGGATATGATTTTTATAGATTATGATTATAAAGGTAATGATGATACTATAGAAATGAACTTTACTAAAAAGAACAAAAGTAGCGAAATAGCAATAGTTCAAGTAGATACAAACTACAAAATCCAGCAACATAAATTCAGTAAAGATGTGATTTTACACAACGAAAATGGCGAGTGGAAAATCTATGAATACCCAAGCTTATATCCTGTAAAGGTCAAATAAGTCTAGTTAACTAGACTTATTTAAATTCTTTTTAATTGCTTTTAAAATTACTTGAAAAAATGAAAATATCAAAATAAAAATATCAAAAAAACAATCATTTATATTATCAATGCCTAAGATAAAAGATATTGCTAAAGATAGCAAAAATAAAATTGATAGAATTTGATTTAGCAAATACGAAATTATAAAAATTACAAAAATTATTAAATAATTTAAAAAACCATTTTCATAATAAATATCAAAAGTAATAATATTTAAAAATGATAGAAAAAATAAAAGATTGATAACAAAAATATAAACATAAGCCCTAAAATCAAGCAATTTGCCTTGATTAAAAATTATTAATAGCAAAATTAAAACACTAAAAATACTAAGATTAGAAAATATACTATAAGTATAATCATTCAAACTCAAACCATTAAATATAGATATATTTGTCAAAAAAATTATCACTAAATATATAAAAATTTTCTTCTTA
This sequence comes from Campylobacter sp. RM12642, assembly GCF_020137635.1. Classification (NCBI taxonomy): domain Bacteria; kingdom Pseudomonadati; phylum Campylobacterota; class Epsilonproteobacteria; order Campylobacterales; family Campylobacteraceae; genus Campylobacter; species Campylobacter sp. RM12642. The sequence goes on along the minus strand of NZ_JACGAT010000010.1, from coordinate 31,793 downwards.
ATTGTAAGTTTTTGAAAAATACTTGCAAAAATTGATAAATAAAGTAAAGTATAAATAAAGTGCATTTTTAATCCTTTTTGTTAAATAAAAATTGTTTGTATTGAATAAAATCACGATTATGTGTGTATGTAATATGAGCTTTATTATCGCTAACAAATACACTTGCGTAGCTCATTTCTTTACCTTTATCAATATCTAAAATCCTATGAAAATCATTATAATCTTTCATAATAGCAAGGCTTAAAGTATTTCTTGAACCATCTTTATCACTATTAAAAAGCAAGAAAATATCATTATTTACTTTGAATAAATTAATAGAATTATCATAATTTTTTAGATTTGTTTTTGCTAAATCATTGCAGTTTAAAAGATTATCACAAGTCATAGTATAAAAATCATAATTAGCACTTTTGCTAGACCTAAAAGCAAATAAAGCTAGTTTATCATTAATAGCAACGACACTTGGCTGAAATAAATCTTTAGCATTAGTGAGTTTTTTGATTTTTAAAAGTTCGCCTGAATTATTAAATACTAAAGCTAAGGGATATTTATTGGCTAATTCGTGATAAATCGGGAGTAAAAAGCCAAATTCTTTACCTAAATTAATATAAATAGCATTGGCTCTTACAAGATTACTAATATTTGCAAAAGGGCTTAAATGAAGGGCTTTTTGGAATTTAAAATCAATAGTATCAATACTACTAATATAATGATATATTTTGCTATTTGCCCAGCCACCAAAACTAACTCCTACAACAAATAAATGGATTTTATTATCTGTTTTGACTAAGGTTGGATTTCCGATTTTTTTAATATATTCTTTGCTATCTTTCATAAGCTTTTCTCTAGTAATTAATGCAAAAGGCTCTAAATAATTTGTGCCTTGATAAATACTCGCATAAATTGCTACATCTTTTGCACCTTCTTTAGAACCTGCAAAAAATACGCTAAGCAAATAATCATGATTAAGAGATATTGTGCTTGAAGAATGTGCTGATAATACACCTTGTTTCATTGGTATAGAAATGCTTTTTAATTCTTGGATTATTTGGGTTTTGTGGTTGGTTGGTTTGGTTAAATAAGTAAAATTTATATCTTTGTTATTTAATAAATACCCCCCCCCATAAAAATACACTAAATAAAAATAATGTGAGTTTTTTCATCTTTGTCCTTTGTGGTTTTTTAAATCATAACTAATATTCATAAATTAATAATTTTGAAGTTTTATTTTTTCTGAAATTAAATCATTGAACCATTCAATATTTTTTTGTATATCTACTTTTCCATTTGTTATTTTTGCAATTAATTCATAATTTTTAGTGTTATCATAAACCAAAATCTCATCACACAACGGCATAATTTTTAAAAGATTTTGCATACTTTCGTAATATCTTTTATCTATTAAATGCGGTTCTATATCATGTCCACCTTTACTAACTCGTATTTTTACACGCTCTTTTGCTGTTTGTGGGCTATCAAGCCCTACAAAGCGTAAATTTATTTTGTAATTATTCTCTTTTAATTCATCAAATAGATTTAATATAGATTTTCCACAAAGTGTAGTTTCTTGATTGAAATTAAGTTTATCATCTATATAAACTTTACGCATTGTTATAGCTATTCTTGAGGCACGAACTTGAGTTTGTCTATCTCTATAGTCTCCAATACTTTGAGCTATTTCATCTACATTTATACGATAGCCTAAATTTATTCCTTTTTCTAGTGCTAAAAAATATAAAGTGGTTTTTCCTGCACCATTTACACCAGCAAAAATAGTAACTATAGGTTGATTTATCATAAATTTTCCTTATATAGATTTTAAGTAATTATAATAAAAATTAAATAATTTTATTAATATAAAAACTAAAAATATTTTATATTTATTTATAGCTTTTTATAGATTTTTAAAATAGTTGCTAACCCAAATACTTAAAATTTAAAAAAAATCAAATTAAATTCCAAATCCAAAAAAATATCAAAAATAATAATTTATACCTATTTTAAATGTTTCGTTTTTGTGAAAATATTTTTGAAATTCAGCAAAAATCGCAGTGTTTTTATAAATCTTAAAATGAGTTTTGATACTTAAAATATCTTCTAATAAGCCGTGCTTATAAAAATTCTTATGATAACTTAAACTAAGCTTATTTGCTTTATAAGATAGGCTTGTAATTATTTGATTATTAAAGCTCAAACCATCTTTATAAACTCTAAAACCACTTAAAAATGATAATAAAAAATACTCATTAACAAAACTAATCCCACCTAAAAGCTCCATATTTGCTAATTTATCATCTAATACATCATCATAAGCTAATTTAAACAAAAAACTTGGCTTATGATTTATATAGTTAAAATCACTTAAACTTGCAAGTCTTAGCAGGACAAACTCATCTAATTTAGGCTTTTTATCATAATTAATAGTAGTGCTTAAAAATTCTATCCCTATACCTTTATCAAAACCCAAATCATCTTCATAAATATCGTGCAAGGCTGGTCTAATTGATAATAAAGCTTTCTTTTTTGTATCATAAGCAAATGATATTTTGCTAGGATAATTAGCCTTAATTATGCTTTCCTTTGGAGTTTTTAAAGGAAGCTTTGCTATTTTGCTTTGAGATAAATTACTAGATATTTTATGAGTTATTTTTTTGTATTCATCTACACTAAGCTCATTTTTACTAGCATAATACTGACTAAGCTCGTTCGCTAAGGCTAAAATAGAATAATCATAATTTGGCTCAATTTTACCTAAAGCTATATTTTTTGCTAGATTTATCTCATCAAAACTCAAATCTTTTGCTTGATTTAAAATGGTATTTAACTTTGATGCTCTATAGTGATAATCACTAATTAGATTAATGTCGTTGATTTTTTGTATAGTATTGCTTGGGATTACGCTATAAATAAATTTATTTCTTAATTTAATATCAGGATTTGCATTCTCAAGTAACCACAAAATATTATAAGAGCAATTTTTATCAAAAAACAAATAAACCGAACTACTATCCTTAATCTCCCATAAATGCAAAATCAGTCTATTTACTTCTTCTTCATTTAATTTTAAATCATACTCGTAAAGGTCTCTATTTTCGCTATCTTTGTATGTTTTTAACATATCATAATAAGGCTTTAAAGAATATTTGCCAATGTATCCGCCAAACAAACCTTTAAAGGCAAACATTAAGCCATTTTCATCTTTTTCATCAACATCGGCAGCATAATTAATAGCGTAAGATAAAAGCCTTGAATTGTAATTAGAATTAATTAGCAAAAATGTATGCCCAAACATTGACGCTGGGGAATTTAAATAAGCAGCTGGAAAAACTATGCTAATTGATTTAGGGCTAATATATTCTAAGAAATTATTCAAATCAGAACAATTTAAATCCTGATTTTTAGTAAGTTTTAGAGATTTTTCTATGTATTTTGCCCTTAAAGGAAACTTGCAAATAAAGTGCAAATTATCATTATCGTTGCTAAAAGTTATAGCAGAATCTTTTTGATTTAACTCTTCTTTTTTGCCTAAATATATTTCTTTTTTTAAAAAATACATATATAAATTAAGCTCAAATTCTGATTTTAAATTCCTTTTATTTGAATAAAAAAATTCTTTATTGATTATCTCGCTTTTGTTGTTTGTAAAGTGAAGGAGATTTTTCCATTCTATTGTGTTAAAAACTTGTTTTTGATTAGCTTGTTGAATAATTTCTAAAAACTCATCTTTAGAAATACTTAATTTAGAAAAATCAAGATTTAATAATTCATTATCTTGTGCCTTTGCAAAAATACAAAAGCACAATAAAAATAAAAACTTTTTCAATTATAAAGCAGAAGCTCTATCTAAAACTTGAGCACCTACAACATCGCTTGAATTGTAAATAGCTAAGTAATTTGCTCTTAAATTAGCTTTAAATAAATCAGCGTCTTTTACTTCTAAAAGTTCAGCTAAAGTATCTAAATGCTCGCCCATTCCTAAAGCAGCTTCATTTGATAAAGCGTCAAGATTTGCATTTACGAAATTAATTGCTTTTTCATTATGAACTAATCTTGTTTCTTGGCAATTTAGTGTTCCTGTAGTAATACCAAAAGTTTGATTACCTGAAGTTCCGTTTGTAGTAGCTTGTAAAGCATACATAATTGCTGAATCAGGGTTTTTAATAATTATAGTTCCAAGTCCGCAACCTGTTTGAGTATTTGCACCTGCAAATAAAGAAGTGCTAATCGCACCAACAACTACCAATGAAGAAAGTAATTTTCTCATTATAACTCCTTTTAAAGTATTAAAAACAAATTATAAAACTATATATTAACAATGAGTATGAATGGTGCGCCCGAAGGAATTCGAATCCCTGACCTTTTGAACCGCAATCAAATGCTCTATCCAGCTGAGCTACGAGCGCATAAAATAAGTTTTTGAAATAAAGTGGCGGACAGAGAGGGATTTGAACCCTCGAGCCCCGATTAAGAGCTGCACCCTTAGCAGGGGTGTGGTTTCAGCCACTCACCCATCTGTCCAATAAGTAAAACGCATATTATATATTTTAAAAATTAGATTTAGCTTAAATTATTCCAAAAGTTGTAATTTTTCATCACATAAATTTTTCCAATCACCACTTTTGCATTCTTTTAAAGTTTCTTTTGCTTTTTCAAATTCTTTATTTTTAATTAGCATACTAGCTTCTAAATATTTTGCATTGCTGTATTCTTCTTCGCTTAATTTTAATTTATATAAATCTATAAATATTTCTTTAGCTTCTTTTATATTATTTTTATTAATTAAAGCATTTAAAGTAATTAACTCTATCTTAGGACTATATAAATTAATACCTAAATAATTTTGTATATTAATTGCTTTTTTACCATAAGTAATAGCTGAAATATCAAGATTATTGTTTTTAAAGTAATTTAAAAATTCGTCATAAACCTCAACTAATCTTAATCCATTGCCGTATTTTTCAAGCTGTTTTAATGAAAAAATAGCATCATTGTATTTGTTTTGCTTAATTAATGATAATGATAAATAATAATATATCTCAAAATATTCTGGTTTTTTAATATTAAATCGTTTATTTAAAATAGATTTGATTATATTTTCCACATCTTTATACTGCTTATTTAAATATAAAAGTTTTGCTTGTTTGATTTTATAAAACACCAAATCTTCATTTTCAAACTTAATTGCAAAATCTAAAGCTAATTTATTTTCTTTTTTTCTCTCTAAGCACTCTAAATATTTCATTTTATTAATAACTTTTTCATCACTTATAAAATTATTATTTTTTATGTATCCTAAAACTTCATCGCAATCATCATCATCTAATGCAATATTTAATAAATTAATCAAACTACTATCATATAAAGAAATTAGCTCTTCATTTTCACTATCTTTTATTTTCTTTTCTAGTTTTAAAATCTTTTCATAATCTTGCTCTTTAAATAATAATTTTACTTCTTCATAAAGAGCTCTTTTTGATATGTTATTATCATATTTAGCCATTAAAAAATTATAATATTCGTGCAATTTAAAGCTATCTTGTTCATCTTTTTCAAAATATAAACTATCAATAGTCTCATCAATAATATTCATATATTCGCCATTTGGAAATAGCTTTTTATATTCATTTAAATATTCATCAGCCTTTTTATAATCATTATTTTTAGCTAAAGAAACCCCTAAATTTTTTAACACTCTTTCATAATAAGGGTCTAATTTATTTGAATTTTTAAATAAAAACTCATAAATAGGAGCACTAATGTCATACATTTTTTCCTTGAAAAAATCATCAGCTAAACCTAAGGTCTTATCCTTATCTTCTAATAAATATTGCTCATTTGCATTAAAGACTTTTAATACAAATTCCTTAGCTTCCTTTGCTTTATTATGACTAATATTGATTTTTGCTAAAGATATTGCAGCTTTACTAGCCAAAATCGCATCATCTGAACTAAATAAAATATTATTATAAATAATAGTAGCAGCATCTCTTTTGCCGTGAGATAGTAAAAAATCAGCATAGTTTAAACTTGCTAATTTTGTGTAATAAGAATTTGGATGCTCGTTATTTAAAATATCTATAAAATATTCAGCATCACTTCTTTGTTCTAATTTTAAATAAGTTTTTACCATCATTTGCAATATTTCAGTGTAATTCTCATCACTTGGAAAAACCCTTACATAATCTTTTGCACTTGAAATAATTTCTTCGCTTAAAGTGGTATTTTCATTTAGCAAATTAAACATAGCTCTAATTCTATACAAATAAAACTCGCTTATAAAAATACTATTTTTATATTTTTCTAAAGACATATTGCATAAATCTAATAGCTCTTTATATTGCTTATTATCGTAATATTTTTTAATACTCAAATAAGAATTAATATCACTATTATCGCTAATATTTACAGGATTTTGGTCTAAATCAAGTCCTTCTATAAAAGGAGTTTGCAAATCAGGAAAAATCACATCAAAATCAAGTCCATTAGGACTTAACACTCCTTGAGTATATGGAAAAAATATAAAAGTAAAATTTTTAGAAACTTTTTTGCTAGATGCAAAAACCACATTAGTATCATATAATTTTTGCTCGCTATCAACAATACTAACATTTGTTTTAGGGTAAATATATATATCTAAAGTATCTTTTGAATTTTTAAATTCTAATTTGAATAAGGTTAAATCTTGATTTGATAATAACCTTGATTTACCCTTCACACTACATTTAAAATAAGGTTTTAAATTCTCATCTTGTAATTTATCACAAGTTATATCAGTATTGTTTTTAATATGTAAAACTGATATATTTTTATTTATTTCCTTGCCAGAGTTTATATATAGTTCAAAAGAATATAAATAAACGCAAAAGCAAAGAAATAATATTTTTTTCATTATTTAATATAATCTAATCCAACGCTTGCAACAAAAGAAGCAATAACTGCTAAAATTAAAACTATTTTTTGAGCGTTATTAAAATATAAAAATCCTATTTCTTTATCTGCAAAAATTGCTTTTATAAATCTTAAATAAGCAAATAGCATAATAATTGAGCTAAGTGCCATACAAATTGCTGCATAAATATTAACATTTAAAGCTATATTAATTACACCAACCTTAGCAAAAAATACGCCAAATGGTGGCAATGCTGCAAGATTTAACAACAATACAACAATACAAATTCCTAATAAAGGATATTTCTTAAACACCCCTTTTAAATTCTCATAATTTGTGTCTTTAAACGCACCTAAAAACATAAATAATGCGATATTTACAAATGCAAATGTTAAAAAATAATATAAAAACATTTGGCTTGATAAATGAAAAAATGCAAGGGTTGAATAAGCAAAAGATGAATGTGAAACAGAGCTATATACTAACATTGATTTTGCATTATCTTGCTTTAATGACATAACACTAGCAAAAAGCATAGAAGCACAAGCAATAATTAAAATAATCTCACTTACATTGAAGAAATTTTCAAATGAAATCATAAATCTATATGCAAATACCATCATAGCTATTTTTGGAACTATTGAAATAAATCCAGCCAAACTTGAATCAGCCTTTAAATACACATCTTTAAGCCACATATGAAGTGGTGCTACTGATAATTTAAATAATATTGTAATTCCTATCATAACAAAGGCTAAAATACTAGCCGTGCTGATTGTAGCTAATGAGTTTAGTTCTAAACTTGCACTATCAAAATAATACATTGCAGAACCCATAGCAAAAAATGCTGAACCTAACATTCCGTAATTAAAGTATTTAATAGCACCTTCAATTGCTTTTTTCTTAAACGCTATTAAGCTATAAAGTGCTAAAGAAGAGCCTTCAAGAGTTATAAAAGCTACTATTAAATTATTAGTGCTTACCATAAAATTTAAACAAGCTATCATCATTAAAAATAATGCAAAAAACTCACCTTCATCAGCTCTTTTATTAGCAAGTAGAAAATAAATAGCTGATAGATTGATTAATATACTTGAATATTTTGCTAAATTATCAAATATAAATAAATCAAAAAAACTCTCATCATAAGGGCAATTAAATTGGCAAATAATAGCAATTATTAAAGCCACAATACTAAGCCCTTTTAAAGCTCTTAAATCAAATTTATAAAATAAATTAGCAACCAATATAAAACAAGCAAAAACTATCAAAGCAAGTTCAGGTAAAATAAGTAATACATTTAAATCAAGTTGCATTCTATCTCCTTATACCGCAAAGTTGATATAATCTAAAATTATATTAGGATTTACTCCAAATACAATTATAATCAAAGCTATGAAAGATAAAATTATTATCTTAGATAAACTAACCTTTATGTCTTTAGCTTCATTTTCTTTACTTAAAAAGCTATTTCTAAACATATTGAGCATATAAACAGCTCCAAGTATCACAACTAAAGTAGCAAAAATTCCAGCCATCTTACTAGCTGCAAATACTCCATAAAGAACCAAAAACTCACCTGCAAAGCTTATAGTAAGTGGTAAAGAAATTGATGAAAATAATAAAACTCCAAAAATAAATGTCAAATAAGGCATATGTTTAGCTAAGCCCTTTAACTCACTTAGATTATAAGTTTTGTAATTATCTTTTAAAATTTCAGCGTAAAAAAACATTGCCCCACTTACAATAGCATGAGCTACCATATAAACAACAGCTCCACTTAAAGCAATTGGATGCATAGAAAAAATACCTAAACAAATAATTCCTAAGTGTGATATTGAACTCATTGCACTTAATTCTTTGTAATTTTTCGCATTGCTTGCTAGAAGCGCTGCATAAATTGCTGAAATTATACATAATGTATAAATTATCCCACTAAATTCATTAATACTAACAGCAAATAAAGGAAGGCAAAACTTAATCATTCCAAAAGGCGCCATTTTAAAACTTGCAAGCATTACAGAAACAAAATTAGGTGCTTTTGAATAAGTTTTAATAGCCCAACTATGAAATGGAAAAATAGGAGCTTTTATAGCAAATGCTAGGAAAAATCCTATAAATAATAAAGTATTTTCAATAGGACTTAAATTTGTAGTTGAGAAATAACTAATATCAAAATTTAAAATCGCATCATTAACTCTTGCATTATAAGCTAGATAAATCATAGCAAGTAGCATAAAAATTGAGCCTAAAAATGCAAATACAAAAAATGACCTAGCTAGTTTTGCTTCATTGTTTTTAACCATTAAATATAAAAGTGGAAATAATGAAACTTCCCAAAAAATATAAAATAATAAAGCATCATTTGCTAAAAATAAACCATTCATACAAGCACTTAAAATCATAGCACTTATTAAAAAGTCTTTTGTTTGTTTAGAAAAAAAGCACATTGACAAAAATAGCATTAAATTTGCAACAAAAGCTAAAGTAAATGCTATCTCATCAGCTTTTAAATTAATCCCAAAATTAAAAGCTTTTATTAAAGTATAATTAAATGTATGAATTTCATCAATTATCACATAATAATTAAGGCATAAAATTATAAAAGAAAATAAAATTCCGCTAATTTTAGAAGCCTTATCATTTATAAAATATGCACTAACCCCAAAAATTAAAGGTAAAAATATCAATAAACTAAGCATATATCACCACCATTGTTAAAAGTAAAAACACACAAAATGCACAAATAAACACAATGTGAAGAGTTAAGTTATTGTTTTTGTTCTCACAAGAAACAAGACTTAAAAGCTTTTTAGGACATTCAAAAATAAATGAATATAGACCTTCTTCAAATCCTGTTAATACTTTAGTTAAACATTTATAAGGTTGTATGAAAATAATCTCATATAATTTAGGTATGTAATATTCATTTTCTAAAAGCTTTTTATATTTACAATTGCAAGTTTCTTTTGCACCATTTTTATAAACTACTATAGCTAAAACAATTCCTACTATAGCAACCACTAAAGAAATAGCAATTAATACATAATTATGGTGTAATTCTTGCATAGGAATTCTGATAAATTCAAAGAATTTACTATCCCAAAAACCTGCAATAATTGCTAATATTGCTAAAGGTAGCATTGCAATTAATGCTATAGGTTTTGCTTCGTGTGGATGGATTGTGTGATTTTTTGGAGCAAAAAATACCATCATTAATAGTCTAAAACTATAAAATGCTGTTAAAAACGCTGTAAATAATAAAACAGAATATAAGCCAAAATGCTCTGTTACAAATGCAAAATCTAAAATCTTATCTTTTGAGAAAAATCCTGCGAATGGATAAATACCACTTAAAGCTAAACTTGCAATTATCATTAAAACTGCTGTAACTTTCATAGGTTTATATAATTTACCCATTTTGTAAATGTTTAATTCATCGTGCATTGCGTGCATAATATTTCCAGCACCTAAGAATAATAATGCTTTAAAAAATGCGTGAGTTACTAAATGAAATAATGCTATTTTATAAGCTCCTAAACCACAAGCTACGAACATATATCCAAGTTGAGAAAGTGTAGAAAATGCCACAATTCTTTTTAAATCTTTTGCAGCAATTGCCATTGAAGCAGCAAATAAAGCTACAAAAGCACCTAAACAAGCTATAAAATAACTTACATTTGGAACTTGCGAAAATAAATCGTGAGAGCGAATTACCAAATAAACACCAGCAGTTACCATCGTAGCAGCGTGGATTAATGCTGAAACTGGTGTTGGACCTGCCATCGCATTTGCTAGCCAAGTATGGAATGGAAATTGAGCTGATTTACCCATAGCACCAACAAATAGTAAAGCAGCAATTAAAGTTAATAAATTAGGATTTAACATTTCGTGAAAGCTTAATATAGCAAATACTTCTTTATAACTTAAAGTTCCGAAATTAAAATATATTAAAAATATTCCTAAAAGCATTGCAAAATCACTTATTCTATTCATAATAAAAGCTTCATTTGCTGCTAATGAGAATTTTTCATTTTGATACCAAAAGCCGATTAATAACCAAGAGCATAGACCAACGCCTTCCCATCCAACAAATAGTAATAAGAAATTATCACTCATTACTAAAATTAGCATACAAAATACGAATAAGCCTAAAAATGCAAAGAATTTATTAAAACCTTCATCGTGCTCCATATAATAAATACTATAAAAATGCACACAAGTAGCAACTAATGTTACAACACACATCATAGTAAGGCTAACAGAATCTATTAAAAAGCCGAAATTAACATTTAAAATTCCTATCCAATGACCCAAACTAATATACAAATTCTTATCTGCTAAATAATATAAAGATATAAAAGCAAAAATACAAGCTAAAAGCATTAAATAAGAACAAAAATAACCTATTACTTTATTTTTTGGAGAAAAAGAATAAATTCCTGCAAAAATTGCACTTAATAATGGTAAAAATAAAACACATAATAAACTCATTTGCACTCTCCAAAATCTAGACTTTTATCGCGTCTATATTTAATCACACAAAAGCTAAGCCCAATAGCTACTTCGCAAGCTGCTATTGCCATAATAAAAATAGCAAAAACTTGCCCATCTAAAGCATTGTGCATTTTTGAAATTGCTACAAAAGCTAAATTTGCAGCATTTAACATTATTTCAGTAGATATAAAAAACATTATTAAATTCTGTCTTTTTAATACTCCTACTAAACCAATCAAAAACAATACAATTGATAATAATAAATAATTCATTGTTCTTCCTTTATCTTCTTTGCTACTAGCACGATAGCTGCTATTATTACCATCAGCAAAACCACTGCAACTATCTCAAAAGCTAAAAGGTATTTTGTAAATAAAATAATCCCTAAACTACGAGTATTTTCAAGCTCTTCGCTAACCAATAAACTTGATTGAGATAAATTTAACTTAAATCCTAAAGTCATAATTATCATAAGAACACTCGCTAAAATACTTAAACTAAAAAAAGTTTTTTTATGTTTTAGCTTTTCTTTTAATTCTTTGCTTAAATCAAAAAACATCATAGCAAAACTATAAAGCCCTAAAACAGCCCCACTATATACTATAATTTGAGCAGCACCCAAAAACTCTGCTCCTAATAAAAAATAATGAGCGCTTAAAAATACCATTCCACAAGCAAGAGAGCTAAGAGAATATAAAATATTTTTAGAACTTACCGCAATTATAAAAAATCCCGCAACTAAAGCAGCGAAAATATAAAATATAATTAACTCAAACATCTTTTGCCTCTTTATTCGTTTTATCTTCTTTTGTATCGCTAGAATTTGAAACTGAAGCTTCACTTTCTCTTGCCTTCATTACATCATAATAATTTGGCGTAACTTTTACAAAGTCATCAGCATCAGCTCTTAAACTTCCAGCACCTTCAAATTCAACTTGATTAATTAGATTATCAATTGGAGTTAATATATCTTTTTTATGTGCAAAATATGACCTTTGCTCTGCTGCATTTTCATATTCAACACCATGCACGATAGCAAGTTCAGGACAAACTTCAGCACAAAATCCACAATAAATACAACGACCAAGATTAATAGAATAATTACTTACTAATTTTCTACCATCATCGCCTAATTTTGTCTCCATTCTAATACAATTTGAAATACAAATTTTTTCACACAACCCACAACCAATACAGCGTTCATTTTCGCTTTCAATAAATCTTTGCAATCTATGCACAGCACGATAACGATTATCTAATTTGATTTTTTCCATTGGATATTTAATAGTTGCTGAATTACCCCTTTTTAAGGTTTCATTAATTATAAATGCTAAACCGCTGATTAAATCAGTATTTAAACATCTTTTAACACTTCTTATAAATTTTTCATAAGGAGTAAGAATTAATTTTCTTTTTTCATCTACTACATAATATTTTTTCATATATTCTCCTTATAAAGCCAATAACGCAGTTATAATTAAATTAGCACCCGCAACAGGTAATAATATTAAATAACTCATTCTCATAACTTGATCAGCCCTTAAATGTGGGAAAGTCCCCCTAGCCCAAAAATACCAAGAAAATACAAAGCATATTTTTAAAATCATAGCAATAGCGCCTGGTATGAAATAAAAATCGTTATATCCACCTAAAAATAATAAAGTAATCAAAATTGAGCCTAAAATCATACTAGCATATTCGCCTATAAAAAACATTCCCCAGCGAAGACCACTATATTCAGTGCCATAACCTGCAACTAATTCAGGGTCGTTTTCTGCTAGACATAAAGGAGTTCTGTTTGTTTCAATAAAAATTGCTATTGTAAATAAAACAAATGCAATTGGTTGTTTAAATACTAACCAAGATAAAATTCCACCTTCTTGATAAGCGTTAATATCAACTAAGCTCATAGAACCAGTTAATAAAACAACAGCTAATAAGCAAAGACCACTAACACCTTCATAAGATATGATAGTAACAAGCCCCCTAGCACCACCTATTAAAGGATATTTACTAGAACTTGACATACCACCTAAAAATATAGCATAAGCACAAAGTGATGAGCATCCAGCAATGTATAAAACCGCTATATTTACATCAGCAATAATTGGTTTTATCGTATGCCCAAATAATGTAAATTCAGGAAAAATCGGCACAGCAGCAAAAGCCATAAAAGCACAAATTGCTGATACTAAAGGAGCTACTTTAAATACTTTACTATTTGTCATATATGGGATTAAATCTTCTTTTGTAAATAATTTAATCATATCAGGAACAATTTGTAAAACACCAGCAGGTCCTACCATATCAGGCCCAAGTCTTCTATGAACATAACCTAAAACCTTTCTTTCTAAATAAGTTGCAAATCCAGCTAATGAAGCAAAAATTGCAATTACTAAAAGACATTTAATCAGCGTAACGATTATAAAAAACATAGTCTCACTCATAGCTAATTTCCTTTATATTTAACGCATAGTAGCGTCTTGTTTTAAAGAATTTATAAGGATTAATCTTATCATCAAAAGTAGGTAAATAAGCACCATTTTCAATATTCTTATCTAAAACTACTTTTATAATAATTTCATCTTTATCATCATAAATCTTAACCATAGAATTTTCTTTTAAATTATGTTTAGCTAGATAATCTTTACTTGCGTAAAGTGAAGCACATTCGTTAAAAAAGCTTGATTTATTGGTGTATTTTGATAAATTTCCAATTGGATTTGCAAGTATTACAATATCATCTTTTTTACATTCGCAAGTTGATTTTATATTTTGTGGAATTTGATTATCTTGTTTTAAATTCTTTACAAACTCACAAGTATCAATTAAATACCCACGATGATTATTTCCTGCATTATCATAATGATTTGTCAAATCATCAAAAGCAATATTTAAAAAGCCTTTATCTTTAGGTAATTGCTCTGTATATTCAATCGTATAAAGTGCATCTAATCCAAGAGCATTTGCTAAATCATTTAAATAATATCCTTTAAATTTAAGTGCAGCATTCGTAGGAACAAGCCTTTTATCATAATTTACAAATGTTCCTTCTTGCTCAAGTAGATTTGAACTAGCAAGATTATTATGCTCATCATTTGAAAACGAAAAATCTCCACGCTCATTATATCCTAGAGTAAAACCATCACTAGCTTTACTTAATTTACACAATAAACTTACACCTAAAGTATTAGTGCGTGGTGGGATTAACATAACTTTAAAATCAGTTAATTTTTGAATATTTGCAAGTAAATACGCTAAATATTTTGCATTTTCATGGTAAAAATAATCATTTCCGATAATTAAAGTAAAATTAGCTTTTTTAAGTAATAAATCTTTTAATTTATCTTCATCAAATCCTAATTCTTTAGCTAGGCTTGATTTTTTGATTGTTTCTTGCTTTTTCTCTTTAATCTCATTGCCTTCAGCATCTTTACTTTTAACTTCTACTTCAATTTGTTCTTCATAAAAAGCGTCTTTGATATATGCTAAATCCTGCGGCAAGTCTTTTGCAAAATATTGTAAAATAAATTCTAAAACTTGAGCTTCTTTACCATAATCACAATTTACACTTACGAAATTCTTAGCAATTTTTGAAAATTTTGTATCTTTAATAGGATGAAAATAAAGCCCAGCACCCTTATTCATAACAATTGCATTATTTACTTTATAAGATAAAGTAGGATTATCGTGTCTTAAAAAACTTCCTGCAATTACGATAAAATCAGATTTTTTAACATCATCACTACTTGCATTATAAAAACTACCTGAATGAGCGCAAAAAGTCTTTAAGAAATCTTGAAAACATAAAGCTTCATTATTTACTAAATTAAAGCCATATTTTTGTCTAAGTAATTCTAAAATATATGCTTCTTCATTTGTTATATAGCTATTAAATTTCACATTTTTAATTTTATTATCTTTAAACAACGATACTAAGCGATTAAACTCTACTTCATCTTTACCTTTACAATCGCTTGCTATATCATAAGCAAATCTTGCAGCCTTATTTAAAGTAGTAAAATGAAAATCATTTGAAACTCTATAAACCATCTTAGTATTATCTTTAATACTTTTTTGTTTAACATCATAATACATAAGCTCACAATCACTACTATGTGGATTACTAGCAGGTATGCGAGTAAGTTCCCAAGCATTTGAGCGATATTGAAAATTCTTATTAATAATTGCACCAGTCGGACAAACGCTAACACACTCAGCACATTCTTGACAATCTAAAGTCGTTCCATTTTGTGGAGCTATTAGTGATTTTTGAAATTTTGTCCAAACTGCATAAGCATCTTTACTCATAGTATCTTTAAAATCTTTATCAGGTGCATCTCCACCACGAGCTATAGTTTTTAACTCACTATCTCCGATTTTGTCCTTACATACGGTAATACATCTTTCACAAACTATACAAAGACTTGGGTCATATTGTAAAGCACCCCAATCTTGATGTCTTCTATCTATTTCTTTTATCCAATGATTTTGAGTATCTACTTGTGCTTTATGCGTGAAATTCTGTAATTCACATTCTCCACTTTTATCACAAACTCCGCATTGTAATGGGTGATTTATGCAATAAGTTTGCATAATAGCATTTCTTTCGTCCCATAATTCTTTAGTATTGCTTAATACCTGCATTCCATCTTTTACTTTAGTATTACAAGCGTATGAGCGTTTGCCATCAATTTCAACCATACACATTCTACAAGCTAAAGTTGGGCTGCAATCATTTAAATAGCAAATTGCAGGTATGAAAATATCATTAGCACGAGCAACTTGTAAAACATAATCGCCATCATTAGCTAAGCATTCTTTACCATTAATGTTAATTTTCATTGCTTACTCCTTTAACCACACAAGGACTAAACGCATAAGCATTATCTTTTTTACTTAATGCAAATAATCCTTTTAAACTATTATCAATTTTTACTTTCTTTTTTAATGTTTTAGTTTTTGTTTTAATTTCTACTAAATCAAATTCTTTAATTTTTGCAAGATTTGCAAAAGCTGGACTTACTATAAAATCATCATTATCTAAACATTCATATAAAATAAGCCCATTATTATCATCTAATTCAACCAACTCAACATCTTTTAATTCATAATCAAACATAAGTTTTAAATCAAAATGTTTAGCCAATTTACTTGCAAAATAATATATATTTTTGTCTTTATGATAAAGCAAATTACTATCTAATAAAATTAAATCAGCACTCTTTAAAAATTCTAAAATCTCACTAGCTTCTTCTTCTCCAAAACAACTCTCAGCACTAAGTTCGCCTATATCAAATTCGCTTAAATTAAGCATAGTGCAAAACAATGCTAAAACATAGCTTTCGGTTCCTAGTTCGCATTTATAAAATTTTTGTTTTAATCTCTCATCGTAAAAACTACCGATATTTACTATTTCATCTTGGCTAAAATGACTTAAGACTTCTTTACTTGCATAATTTAAGAAGCTTAATATTTTCATTTTGCTTCCTTTTTAATAACTATAGTCCAATCACTTTGATTAAACTTAAGTGAGTTCATCATCTTACAATTATTATTAGCTACAAATTCATAAGATTTATCAATATTAGAAAAATCTCCGATTTCAAATAAAACAACCAAAACTTCATTAGCTTTAGCATTATCAATATGAGTTTTTAAATCAGCAAATAAATCTTTACTTTTTCTAAGGTCAATTCTTCTCATCTATCAATCTCCCCTAAAACAATATTTGTTGAACCCATAATAGCCACAACATCAGCCACATAAGTTCCAACCAAAAGCTCTTCATAAAACGAACAATGCCAAAAACTAGGAGTTCTAGCTTTAAGACGATAAGGTCTAGTTGAACCATCACTTTTAATAAAATATCCAAGCTCTCCTTTAGGACTTTCTGTTGGCACATATACATCTCCAACAGGTGGGCGAAGACCTTGAGTAACTAATACGAAATGCTGCATTAAAGAATAATTTTGGGTCATAATTTGTTCTTTACTTGCACTTACAAATTCTTTATTGTTGCAAATTAATTCAGGAGAACTCTCTCTATACATAGGCACTAATTGTCTAAGTATTTTTACACTCTCACGAAACTCTTGCATATAGCATTTATATCTTGCGTAAGTATCTCCTTGGTTTGCAACGGGAACACCAAATTGAACTTCATTATAAAGTAAATATGGCTCTTCTTTTCTAATATCCCATTCAATTCCACTTCCACGAAGCATTACGCCACTACAACCCCAGCTTAATGCTTGTTCTTTTGTAACAACCCCAACGCCTTCTGTTCTAAGACGCCAAATTCTATTATCATCAAGTAAGGTTTCATAATCTTTTACATCGTTTAAGAATTTATCACAAAATGCTAATAATTCTTGAGTAAAATTAGCTGGTAAATCAAGCATTGCACCACCTATTCTCATAGATGAATGTGTAAGTCTTGCACCACAATATTTTTCTATTAAATCCATAACATATTCACGCTCTCTAAAGCAATATAAAAATACAGTCATTGCTCCAATATCAAGTGCGTGAGTTGCAAGCCATAATAAATGACTAGCAAGTCTATTTAATTCTAATAACATCATTCTAATGATTTGAGCTCTTCTAGGAATTTCTAAACCACAAAGCTTCTCAACAGCTGCTACATAAGCATAGTTATTTGCACTTGCTGCTACATAATCCATTCTATCAGTAGTTGGAATAAATTCTTGATAAATCATATTTTCAGCCATTTTTTCCATACCACGATGCATATAACCAATCATTGGAGTGCATTTAACTACTTTTTCCCCATCAAGCTCTAACACTAATCTTAAGTTTCCGTGTGAGCTTGGGTGCTGAGGACCAAGATTTATAATCATTCTGCCATCTTCTTTACTAAAGGCTACATTTTCATAATAAGGTTTTAACTTTGATGGTATTTGCATTATCTTCTTCCTTCTATGAATTTTGAATCAGCACGCTTAACTTTCTTAACAAACATTACGCCTTCATCTTCTTGATATTCTTGTTTATAAGCAATACTAATAGGCTCAGCTCCTTTTGGAACTTCGTGATAAATTCTAGAAAAATTATTTGTATCATTACAATCAACTCTTCCTGAATCACGATTTTCAGGCCCTACAACTTCACGATATTCCTTACCAAAAATTCTATCTATTTCATACCATTTGGCAAATTCATCTCCTTCTAAAGGATAAGATTTTTTAAGTGGATAATCAAACCAATCATCAGGCATTAATAGTCTTTTTAAGTTAGGGTGATTAATAAAATTTACACCCAACATATCATAAGCTTCTCTTTCAGACCAATTTAAACCCTTAAATACACAAACTCCACTTTCAATAGTTTCATCTGCTTTACAGGTTGTAACTATTCTAAGCCTTTGCTTTTTATTCATATTTAATAAAAGATATTGAACTTCATAAGAATTATCTTTAGCTAAATAATCAGAACAAATCAATTCAGTAAAAGTTGTAAAACCTAAATCTTTAGCCTTTCTTAAAGCCTTTAAATTATCTTCTTTATTGATTATAAAAACTGCAATATCAAGCTCAATAAAAGAATTTAAAATAGAAAAATTATTATTAAACTCATCAAATAAATATTCAAATTCACTACCTTTTATATCAATTTTAGTAGTTTGTGGTGCGTGATAAAATCTATCTTTGTAGTAGTCTTGCTTTTGCGCATTAATCTTGTCTTTATATTCTCTCATTACACCAACCTTTTTGCTGCTATTTTTTTAGATATTTTTTCTTTTCTAATTTTCTTTTGAAGTATCATTAAAGCAAACTGAAAACTTTCAGGACGTGGAGCACAACCAGGAACATAAATATCAACAGGAACTATCCTATCAACACCTTGAACCGTTGAATAAGTATTAAACATACCACCAGTGTTTGCACAACTACCAACAGATATAACCCACTTTGGATCAGGCATCATATCGTATAATCTTCTTGTAAATTCTGCATGTTTTTTACTAAGAGTTCCAGCTACAAGCATTACATCGCTATGTCTTGGACTTGCTCTAAAAATAGTTCCAAATCTATCAAAATCATACCTTGAACCACCACCAGCCATCATCTCAATAGCACAACAAGCAAGACCATAAGAAAATGCCCATAAAGAGTTACTTTGACCCCAACCAACTAACTTATCTACCGAAGTTAAAGCTATTGGCATTCCATTTGTGTTTAATTGATGCTCTGCCATTGTAACGCTCCTTTTTTATACGCATAGATAAAACCAACTAAAAGTAAAACAAAAAAACAAACCATTTCAATCAATGCAAAAAGTCCTAATTGCTTATACATTAAAGCCCAAGGATACATAAAAACAACTTCTATATCAAATAATATAAAAATTAAAGCAAAAATAAAAAATTGTGAATTTATTTTAACTGCTTGTTTTTGCGGTAAAGGTCCGCACTCATAAGGTCCTAAGCCTAATTTTTTTCTATTTTTTCTAGCTAAAGAATTTCCTATTGTTTTTGCTAAAAAAACTAGTCCAAAAAATAAGCCTGTAGCAATAACTAACATTGCTAAAATGCCGAAATACTGAATATCCACATCTGAACTAGACATTTTAATTCCTTTCAAAATTTTTTTGGATTTACTAAAAAATAATTCGTAAATGATAGTGAAAAAAACTTAATTATTTCTTGTTCTCAATTAAGGTTAAAAGTATTAAAACTTTTTTAAGAAAAATATTATATAATCACGACTTTTTAATAAATTTTTTGAAAGGATGAAACGTGCCTACCATAAATCAATTGGTTAGAAAAGAACGCAAAAAAGTGATTGTTAAATCAAAATCACCAGCGTTAAAAGATTGCCCACAAAGACGTGGCGTTTGTACAAGAGTTTATACTACAACTCCTAAAAAACCTAACTCAGCGTTAAGAAAAGTTGCAAAAGTTAGATTAACAACAGGATTTGAAGTTATTAGTTATATTGGTGGTGAAGGACACAACCTACAAGAACACAGCATCGTTTTAGTGCGTGGCGGAAGGGTTAAAGACTTACCAGGTGTTAAGTATCACATCGTTCGTGGTGCTTTAGATACTGCAGGTGTTGCAAAGAGAACAGTTTCAAGATCAAAATATGGAACAAAAAGACCAAAGCCAGGTCAAGCAGCAGCTCCTACAAAAGGCAAAAAATAAAAACGAGTTTCACAGATTTGCAGCTTAGATATGCGGCATAATTTGAGTAAATTATAATTTAAAGTTGAAGAGGAAAAAATGAGAAGAAGAAGAGCACAAGTTAGAGAAGTTCTAGCTGATCCTATTTATGGTAGTAAAGTAATTACAAAATTTATTAATTCATTAATGTATGATGGTAAAAAATCTGTTGCTACTGAAATTTTATATGGTGCGATTGATTTAATATCGTCTAAAAATAGCGAAATTAAAGGTATAGATATATTTAATGATGCTATTGAAAATGTAAAACCTGTTTTAGAAATTAAAGCACGCCGTGTTGGTGGTGCAACTTATCAAGTTCCTGTTGAAGTTCGCCCTGTTCGCCAACAAGCACTAGCAATTCGCTGGATTATTCTAAACGCTAGAAAAAGAAGCGAAAGAACAATGATTGAAAAATTAGCAGGTGAGTTAATGGATGCAGCAAATAGCAAAGGTGCAGCATTCAAGAAAAAAGAAGATACTTACAAAATGGCAGAAGCGAACAAAGCATTTGCACATTATAGATGGTAAAAAGGAGTTAAAATGGCAAGACAAACTCCTTTATCTCGTGTTAGAAATATTGGTATTGCTGCGCACATTGACGCAGGTAAAACTACAACATCAGAAAGAATTTTATTCTTTACTGGTATGAGTCATAAAATTGGTGAAACTCACGAAGGTACAGCTACAATGGACTGGATGGAGCAAGAAAAAGAGCGTGGTATTACAATTACTTCAGCTGCTACAACTTGCTTTTGGAAAGACCACCAAATCAACCTAATTGACACCCCAGGCCACGTTGACTTTACTATTGAAGTTGAGCGTTCAATGAGGGTTTTAGATGGTGCTGTATCAGTATTTTGCTCTGTTGGTGGAGTTCAACCACAAAGTGAAACCGTATGGAGACAAGCAAATAAATATCATGTTCCAAGAATAGTATTCGTAAATAAAATGGATAGAGTTGGAGCAAATTTTTATAATGTTGAAGCACAAATTAAAAATCGTTTAAAAGCTAATCCAGTTCCAATTCAAATTCCAATTGGTGCTGAAGACACATTCCGTGGTGTAGTTGATTTAGTAAAAATGGTTGCTTATGTTTGGGATGATGATAAAAAACCAACAGATTATACAGAAATTGAAATTCCAGCTGACTTAAAAGAAAAAGCTGAAGAATATAGAACAAAATTAGTAGAAGCAGTTGCTGAAACTAGTGAAGAACTAATGGATAAATACCTAGGTGGAGAAGAATTAACAAACGATGAAATCTACAAAGGTATCAAAAAAGGTTGCCTTGACTTATCAATTATTCCTATGTGCTGTGGAACTGCATTCAAAAATAAAGGTGTTCAACCACTACTAGATGCTGTTGTAAAATACTTACCAGCTCCTGATGAAGTTGCAGATATTCGTGGTCAATATGAAGACGGCACAGAAACAAGTGTTAAATCAACTGATGATGGCGAATTTGCAGGATTAGCATTCAAAATTATGACTGACCCATTCGTTGGACAACTTACTTTCGTTCGTGTTTATCGTGGAAAACTTGAAAGTGGTAGTTATGCTTACAATGCAACAAAAGATAAAAAAGAAAGAATTGGTCGTTTATTAAAAATGCACTCAAACAAGCGTGAGGAAATTAAAGAACTTTATGCTGGAGAAATTGGTGCTATCGTAGGTCTAAAAGATACATTAACAGGTGATACTTTAGCAAGTGAAAAAGATAAAGTAATTTTAGAAAAAATGGATTTCCCTGATCCTGTTATTAGTGTTGCAGTTGAGCCAAAAACTAAAGCTGACCAAGAAAAAATGGGTATCGCACTTAATAAACTTGCACAAGAAGACCCAAGCTTTAGAGTTTCAACTGATGAAGAAAGCGGACAAACTATTATTTCAGGTATGGGTGAATTACACCTTGAAATTATCGTAGATAGAATGCTTAGAGAATTTAAAGTTGATGCTGAAGTAGGTAAGCCACAAGTTGCTTATCGTGAAACAATCCGCCAAAGTGTTGAGCAAGAATACAAATATGCAAAACAATCTGGTGGTCGTGGTCAATATGGACATGTATTCTTACGCCTTGAACCACTTGAGCCAGGTAAAGGATACGAATTCGTTAATGATATTAAAGGTGGGGTTGTTCCAAAAGAATATATTCCTGCAGTTGATAAAGGTATTCAAGAAGCATTACAAAATGGTGTTTTAGCTGGATATCCTGTAGAAGACGTAAAAGTTACACTATTTGATGGAAGTTATCACGAAGTTGACTCAAGCGAAATGGCATTTAAATTAGCTGCTTCAATGGGCTTTAAAGAAGGTGCTAGAAAAGCTGGTGCTGTAATACTTGAACCTATTATGAAAGTTGAAGTTGAAACACCTGAAGATTATATGGGTGATGTAATTGGAGATTTAAATAAACGCCGTGGTCAAGTAAATAGTATGGATGAGCGTGGTGGAAATAAAATCATCGCAGCATTCTGCCCACTTGCTGAAATGTTTGGATATTCAACTGACTTAAGAAGCCAAACACAAGGTCGTGCTACATATTCAATGGAATTTGACCACTATAGTGAAGTTCCAAGAAATGTTTCTGAAGAAATCATCAAAAAAAGAAATATGTAATATCTAAACTAGGGATTTTAATCCCTAGTTCTTCAAAAAAATAATAATCAAATCTTTTAGTCCTCATAGCTCAGCTGGATAGAGCGTAGAATTCCTAATTCTAAGGCCACAGGTTCAAATCCTGTTGGGGACACCACTTAATATTTATTTGAAAATATATTTAAGCTTCTAAAGTATTTTTTATAATTATTATATATTTTTATCTTTACTTATAAAAACATATAATAAGACTTAAAATATTTAAAAAATTACTAAGAAACAATCATAAATAAATAGCGAGTGATAAAGCATAAAACCTAAAAGGCACAAAGAAAGCGTTTCTATTGTATATATGTAAGAACAAACTATAACCAATCTAATAATTTAACTAAATGTATAAGTGATTTTGCATTCTCTTTATTAATTATTATTAAAAAATACTCTTAATATTTTAAAATATTAATTCTAATATATTTAATCGATTTTAAGCCTAATATATTGATTTGTATACTAAAATTGCAAATGCTAATGCAGTATAATTTATGTATTTTAATTCTAAAATGTTTAAATATATCATTTCCAATTAACTAAACTTGCGATTATCAACAATCTTAAATATTCACGGATAATACTATGATTATTAAATGTAAACAAGATAGAGAAAATAATATTGTAATTATTAGCATATAGATTAAAGCTTTATACCATAAGTTTAAATAAATATAAGAGCAGTTGCAATACTTGAAATAAAAAAAGCTTTTATTACCAATAAAAAACATATATTATAAATTAAATACTACAAACCCTATCATTATTTTATAATACTATCGCTATACTTTTCTAATTTATAACATATACTTAAAATAATCATCTATATATTATTTATAAATAATTTAAAATAATACTTTTAAAATTTTATAAAATAATATATAAAAAATATATATTTGTTTAAATTAATAGTATGAAAAACTATATTAATTTATTTTAATAAAATTAATAATTTAGGTAATTAATTAATAAATATTATTAAAAGATAATATATTTTATTTAATTATTAATATTAGTTAGTATAATTCAGTTTTAATTTATTTTTAAGGAGATTTTATGACTTTTACAAAACCTAGCGATAGGCGTTTGACTTTATCTTTTTGGATTGGAATTCTAGCTGGAATATTCGGTGCTATTGTTAAATGGGGCTGGGAAGTGCCATTTCCACCAAGAAATCCTAATTTTGTTTGGCCTCTTGATGCATTAGAAAGAACCACTCCACCTAAAATATTTTTAGAACAAATTGGTATGCCTACTGATTTTACTTATATGTTTTCAGGTATGGATATGCCTTTATCAATTTTCATTGTTCATGTTGGATTTTCAATCGTATTTGGTGTTATGTATTGTATGATTGCAGAAATTTGGCCTCGTATTAAAATGTGGCAAGGTGCTGTATTTGGATTCTTCGTATATTTATTCGCGCATGTAATTGTAATGCCTTTAATAGCACAAGTTCCTCCTTTATCACAAATTCCATTTGATGAACATTTATCAGAAATATTTGGACATATTGTATGGCTATGGGGAATGGAAATAGTAAGAAGAGATATAAGAAATAGAATTACAAAATCACCTGATATTGAATAAACTTTACACACCTTTTTTAGGTGTGTAAATTAATTTTTACTTGCACTAGCTTTTATAGCTTTTATAAAAGCACTTCTAACAGCTTCATCTTCTAAAACATTAACACCTTTTATACTAACTCCAGCAGGAGAACATACGCCTTCTTTAATTAATGCTGGATGATTATTAGCAATTAAACTCTCAAAACTGGCAAATAATGATTTTACCAACTCATAAGCTTTATCGTTTTTAAGCCCTATGCTAACTCCACCATTAGCTAAAGCTTCAGCAACTAATGCTAAAAACGCAGGGGCACAACCATTAATAGCCATAGCTAAATTAAGCTCATTTTCATTCTCACATTCTATTGCCACCCCAAAACCTTTAATAATATTTAAAGCTAAATCAAAATATTTATGAGTTTTATCTCCTACATAAGTAGTGCAAGATTTATTGTATTCAGCAGCAATATTTGGCATAATTTTTAAATAATATTCAGCTGAAATTACTTTTAAACTATCAATACTAATTCCTGCTAAAGGACTAATGATAATTTTTGCAGTTTTACCTAAAAATTTTTTACTAACTTCATCTAAATTATATGGCTTAAAGCATAAAATACAAATCTTATTAGCAATATCAAATTCTTCATAAGAAATACAATTTTTAATACCTACATTTAATTTATTTCTTACTACAAAAACCACATTAAAATTTGAATTCTCTAATCCTTTAGCAATAGCTTTCGCCATTTTGCCATTGCCAAGGATATAAATATTTTCATTCATTGCTTTAGTTCATTCATATTTTGTTGTAAGAAATTTTTAATCTTTTCTGTTGGATGATAGAATGGATATTGAGTTGGGTCTAAAATAATTTGTGCCATAGTGTTATTATCGTGGTTTAAAATCACCGGAGCTAACATATTTATAGTAGATTCTTCAACACTTTTATTTAAAATCAAAATATTATAAATTTCAATATTTGAACTAGCTGTAACTTCAAGTAAAGCTTTGTAAGAAAGTGGCATATCAAATTCGTATTCTTTACAAATAGCATAAGGATTTAACATAGTAAATGTAAAACCTCTACCATCAACACTCTTTAATCTTGCGAAACAATCATACATTTTTTCTAACTCTACTTTTGTAGTATCTTCAAAACCTAATATAGGAAACTTAACTTCAAATATCATTATTTCTCCTTTAAAAAAATATCCTAAGTATATAATAAATATTTAACATTAGAACTTATAATCGCCTTTTTAAAGGAAAATAAATGAAAAAACTTAATATTTTTTTACTAATTTTAACGATATTTTTTAGCGCTTGTGCTAGCAATAAAAAAGATATGTTTGATGATTATAATTTAAGCGATAGTGCTTGGTTAGAAAAAATCATTGAAAGCGTAAAAAAGAATGATTTAGAAAAAGCAGATAGTGATTATATATCTTTATATAGTGAGCATATAAATAGCCCACTTTTAGCAAGTGCTATGTTAATTTTATCACAAGCACACGCAAATGAGCACGAGTATTTGTTAGCAAATTATTACATAGATGAATACATAAAATTATATGGTAATAGCCAAAATTACGAATGGCTAAATTATCTTAAAATTAGAAATAATTTTTATGCTTTTTCATTGCCTAATAGAAATCAATATTTGCTTTTAGACTCAATTAAAGATGCTGATATTTTCTTATCTACTTATAAAAATTCAAAATATACGCCTTTAGTAAATAGCATTAAGACTAAATTAAATCTTACTCAAATTATGCTAGATACTGATATTAGGAATTTATATAGAAGAATGGGACACGATATAAGCGAAGAAATCTATGATAAAAAGATTAAAGATAGTGATTTAAATGATATTAAATATATAAAACCAAGACTTCCTTGGTATAGAAGATTATTTGAAAGCAGCTATGCACTTTGATTTAGGAATTTAATTCCTAAATTTTATTTAATTAAAATTCCTTAACACAAAATCATCATTAAGTCTATCAAAATCAATCGTTTTAATGCTTTGCTTTAGATTAGCAATATTTGGCACTTCTAGGAATTTTTGCAAATAATATTTATTTTTATAACCTTTTTTTCTTAAATACTCATTCATCTTAAGCACTTCATCAACACTAAGCAAATCAAAATGCCAAGTAGTTCTTATTTCAAATTCTGCTTTAAAATCTAGCAAAATATCTAAAGTCTTATCAAACTCATCAAAATAATCAAGCCCCGTAAGAGCTTTTAGTTTCTCTTTAGGGGCTTTAAAGTCAATAGCAAAATAATTTGCTAAATCATTTTCTAAAATATTTTTAATTACATTAGGATTTGAGCCATTGCTATCAATTTTGATTAAATAGCCTAAGCTTTTTGCTAATTTTATATAATCTAATAAATTAGAAGAATTAGTGCATT
Organism: Campylobacter sp. RM12642; assembly: GCF_020137635.1. NCBI lineage: Bacteria > Pseudomonadati > Campylobacterota > Epsilonproteobacteria > Campylobacterales > Campylobacteraceae > Campylobacter > Campylobacter sp. RM12642. Next base: position 4,582 of record NZ_JACGAT010000010.1, on the reverse strand, counting down.
CTCCACCACTAAAAACAACCCCATCAACCAAACCTACCCTACTTTCTAAAAAGCTTTTTAATTGATTCTTACTTACATTAGAAAAACCATTGATAATATGCTCGTTATAGCAATATTTACACCTTAAATTACAACCTGCAATCCACACTATGCAAGAGATATAATTAGGATAATCAATCACACTAAAAGGGGTAATATCATAAATCATTTGATAACAAACATTTTCCTTTCTTTATGTTCGCCTTTTTTGCCTAGATTAAAGCTTTCTACGGGTCTGTGATAACCCATTACTCTAGTATAAACCATACATTTTGTTCTTTTGTCGTTATTTTTCATTCTTTCTCCTTTAATAATTCATCACATTTAGGGCAATACTCATGCTCTCCTGCAATATATCCATGTATTGGACATACGCTAAAAACAGGCGTTATCGTAAAATATGGCAAACGATAATTATTCGCTATTTTTTTAACCAATCTTTTACAAATTTCTTTGTTTTCTAATCTTTCTTTCATATAAAGATGAAGAACAGTTCCACCCGTATAAGCACACTGCAAATCATCTTGCATATTGAGTGCAAAAAATGGATCATCAGTGTAATTTACAGGTAGTTGTGTGCTATTTGTATAATAAATCTCATCGCCATTTCCTGCTTGGATAATATCTTTAAATCTTTTTTTATCTTCTTTAGCAAAACGATAGGTCGTCCCTTCTGCTGGAGTGGCTTCAAGATTATATAAATTACCTGTTTCTTTTTGAAATTGCTTAATTTTTTCTCTAATATAATTTACTAATTTAATGCAAAAATCTTTTCCTATTTCTGAACTTATATCATAAGCATCATTGCTAAAATTCCTAAGCATTTCATTAGCCCCATTTATCCCTATAGTTGAAAAATGATTATTAAAACTTGGCAAATACCTTTTAGTATAAGGATAAAGCCCCCTATCATACATTTTTTGAATGAAAGCCCTTTTTAATTCAAGACTATCACGGGCTAAAATTAATAGCTCATCTAAGCGTTTATAAAGACCCTTTTCATCTGCTTTATACAAATACCCCAAACGAGCTAGATTGATAGTAACTACACCAATACTTCCTGTCATTTCAGCACTTCCAAAAAGCCCACCGCCACGCTTTAACAATTCTCTTAAATCAAGCTGAAGCCTACAACACATAGAGCGAACCGCATTTGGTTTATAAGCATTTTCATCTTCTACTTTATTGCCAAACTCATCTAATTTATATTGTGAGCCTAAGAAATTTTGAAAATATGATGAGCCCATTTTTGCTGTATTTTCAAAAATCGCATCGGCTACTTCATTGTCCCAGTCAAATTCTTCAGTAAGATTTATAGTAGGGATTGGAAAGGTAAAAGGCTGATGATTTTTATCGCCTTCGCTTAAAACTTCATAAAATATCCTAACAATTCTTTGCATTTCTTCTTCAAAATCACCATAAGTTAGCTCTTCTAATGAGTTTTTTCCACGCATTTTTGCCTTTTGCTCTAATTCATCATCCTTTATGCCCTTAAAAAAATGAATATCATTAGTGGTTGGAAATTGATTTTTTAAATCTTGCGGACAAACTATGTCTAAAGTAATATTAGTAAATGGACTTTGTCCCCAACGAGCAGGGACATTTAGGTTATAAACAAAACTTATTAAAGCCTTTTTAATTTCTAAATCACTTAATTTATCTTTAAAAACATAAGGAGCAAGATAAGTATCAAAACTTGAAAACGCTTGAGCTCCAGCCCATTCGCTTTGTAAAATACCCAAAAAATTAGCCATTTGCCCTAAAGCTTCTTTAAAATGCCTAGGGGCTTTGCTTTCAACCCTACTTCTTACTCCATTAAATCCTTCATTTAATAATACTCTTAAACTCCAACCCGCACAATATCCACTAAGACAATCTAAATCGTGTATATGAAAATCAGCATTCCTATGTGCTAAGCCCATTTCATCACTATAGACATTATCTAGCCAATAATTTGCAATGACTTTTCCTGCAGTATTATTTATAAGTCCTGCGTGAGAATAGCCTGTGTTTGAATTAGCATTAATTCTCCAATCGCTTTTGTTTATATATTCGCTTATTGTATTTGAGCAGTTAATATAAGTGCCATATTCTAGGTCTTTTTCACGACGAAGTTTTCTAGTGTGTCTATAAAGCATAAAGCTTTTCAATACTTCAAATTCTTTTTCATTAAATAGTGTTTTTTCAATTTTATCTTGTATTTCTTCAACGCTTACTAAGTCTTTATTCTCACACTCTTTAATAACTAAAGATATTAAAGAATTTGAAGCTTCTTTATTACAACTTGCATAAGCTTTTTTGATAGCATTTTCTATCTTATAAGGTTTAAAAACTTCTTTTAATCCATTTCTTTTAAGTATCATTTTGATTGTCCTTTTTATAATGAATATTTTCATTTTATTTTTAAAAGTTAAAGAAAAGTTGCTACTAAGTTAAGCCAAAATCAAACTGAAACTTTAAAGTAATTAATAATAATTTTAAAATATTTAAAACATTTATCGTATCGGACTTTGTTTGATTTTGATAAAAAGAATTTAAAATAAGAATTTTTTAAAAATTTTAATTATTTGACTATTTTAATAATAATTATTATAAATAGTCAAATATGTTACATATTGTAATGATTTTAATTAATTTTTTACTTTATCTGGGTAATTTTGACACATTGCAATAATACCACCTGATAAATTAAGAGCGATTTTTTCTTTTTGATTTAAAAACTCACATAAAAACGCACTTCTTGCTCCGCTTCTACACATAATTACTAATGTTTTAGAATTATTTTTAATAATCTCATCAAAGTCTTTTTTGATAGTTTCTTCATCAGCTGTATTAAAATCTATAGGATAAAGTAAAGTATCTTCTAAACTAAATTCATCTATTTCTTCTTGAGTTCTAATATCTACTATTAAATGTTTATCAAAATCTATATCTTTTGCATTGATATTTATATTCATATTTTATCCTTTGTGTAAATTCGTAACATTTTTTATCTAATTTATTATTAAAAATTATCAAAAAAATATTTTTTTGGTTATTATGAGTGAATATTATCTAAAAAAGGAAAAAAAATGAGCAGGTATTTTAAAAGCCTTATTTTTTGGGTTATTGTAGGATTAATCCTAGGAATTGTTGTTGGAGCCATGCCTCCTATTAAAATAGAAGCACTTGGAATAGAAAATCTAGCTATTTGGTCTAAAGTGTTTATTGATATGTTTATTAAAGCATTAAAGCTTTTAATTGGACCTATCATTTTTGTAATGATTATTCTAGGAATAGTTGGACTAGGAGATATTAAAAAAATCGGCGGAATTGGTGTTAAGGCTGTAATTTACTTTGAAGTAGTAAGCACACTTGCTCTAATCGTAGGTATATTTATGGCTAGAATTTTACAACCTGGAGTTGGTATGAATCTTGATATCAATGCTTTAGATGCGTCAAGTGTTGATAAATATGTAAAAGCTTCTCAAGGTAGTGAAAGTAGTTTTTGGGGAGTTTTAAAAGGAGCAATTCCACAAGATTTAGTAAGCCCATTTACAGATGGAAAAACATTACAAGTTTTATTTATAGCATTATTTACAGCATTTATTGTAATAACTTTAAAAGAGCAAGATAGAGAATATATCAAAAAAGCTTTAGAAGTGTTCCAATCATTTGTATTTAAAATTCTTACTTTAATTATGTATTTTAGCCCACTTGCTACATTTGGTGCTATGGCTTATCTAATATCAAAATTTGGCTTAAGCTCACTTGTAAATATGGGATATTTATTATTTGTTATGCTTGCTGCTTGTTGTGTATTTATATTTGGAGTTTTAGGAATAATTTGTTATGTAGCTAAAGTAAATATATTTAAATTCATTAGATTTATAGCTAAAGAATTATTAATCGTATTTACAACAAGCTCAAGCGAGAGTGCATTATTACCACTTATGAAAAAATTAGAAAAAGCAGGAATTGATAAAAGCTGTGTTGGTTTAGTTTTACCTACTGGATATAGCTTTAACTTAGATTGTACAAATATTTATCTAGCTATGGCTGTAATATTTTTAGCACAAGCATTTAATATAGATATTAGCCTATGGCAAGAAATTACAATTTTACTTATATTAATGGTTACTAGTAAAGGTGCTGTTGGAGTAACAGGAAGCGGCTTTATCGTTTTAGCAGGAACTCTTAGCTCATTAGGAGATAATTTAATCCCTGTTGCAACAATCACCGTTTTATTAGGAGTTGATAAGTTTATGAGTGAGATGAGAGCGTGTGGAAACTTATGCGGTAACTCTGTTGCTTGCTTAATAGTTGCTATATGGAATAAACAAATAGATATGGAAAAATTCCGCTACGCACTAGACCACCCTAATGATTTTAAAATACAAGATTAGGAATACTTTTTGCTTTTGATATCCTGCAATATGAAAGGATATCAAATGCAAGTGTTAGAACAAGCTTTTTCTTTATTTGCTGTGCTAGTTTGCATAGCAACAATTTTTATTAAAAAAAATAATGAAAACCAAGAAAAATAAGGTTTTACCTGAATTAA
>NZ_JACGAT010000009.1:0-69063 GCF_020137635.1 Campylobacter sp. RM12642 | reverse complement strand
GTCCTTGGGTGATTTTTGATAAAGGTTTTAAATAAAAATTAATAATTAAACTTAAAAATCCTATTACTATTATTAAAAATATTAAAAAGCTTATTAAAGTAGCATTTCTAGCATCATTTACACTATTATTTATTACATCTTCTAAAATAATGGTGCAAATACTAAATCCACTTATATCATTAATAATACAATAAGCTAAGTAATTTTTATTATCCTTTGTAAAAACAATATGATTTAAATTCTTATTAGTTTTTAGCGTAGATAATTTTTGATTTAGACTATCAAGCCATTCAGGTTTGCCTAATTCGTTTGCGTTTTCACTAGCTATTATCTCATTATTTTTATCAAGAATTAAAGTGCTAATATCATTATGAGATTTAATTTTTGTAATGGTATCGCTAAAATCATTTATTAGTATATTTCCACCAATTACAGCTACGATTTTATTATTTTTAAACACAGGTGCAAAAATAGTTGTGGCTGATTTTTTGCTTGAGACATCTTGATAAATTGATGAATTACTAGCCTTTTTTAAAGCTACTGCTTCTTTATACCAAGCTCTAGTTCTACCATCAAAATTAGGGATTAATCTAAAAGTTAAATCAGGTTCAGCCTTATAAACATTTCCATTTGCTAAGCCTATAAATAATCCTTGAAAATCTAAAACCCTATTATCACTACTAATGATTTGCTTGATAAATTCTGGGCTTAAATCATCAGCATCTTCAAAAGTTTTTGCAATTTTTTCAATTTGCTCAATACGGGTTTTGATATATTCATCAACATAAGCATTTCTTAATTGCAATTCTCCTGCTATTGAAGAATCGTAATTATTTATGATTATATCTTCTGTCTTATTGCTTTGCATATAAGATAAAGCTAAAAGTAAAACTACAAATAAACTTGCAGTTGTTAATGAAATTTTGAAAGAAAGTTTCATTTGGTAATCCTTTTTTTAATTGAAATCAAATACCAATTTTACCCCCCCCCCAACCTTAAATAAAAATAAAATTACAAAATATATTATTAGGTAATAAAAATTCTTTATATAAATTTAAATTCCAATTATAAGTATCTTAAAAAATACAAAAAAGTTTTTAAGCTTAAAAATTAATAAATTTAATAAATCATTAAGCTAAAAAAGAGATAATCAAACTTATTTTTTTTAAAGGACGAAAAGATGAAAATTATAGATTTAATCAAGCACAACAAATATCTTACTATCCGTCATCATCTTCGTCATCTACATAATACTCATTAATTTATAATCGTTTTTTAGTTGTGTTTTTACACTTTTTATTATTTTGTTTAAAGGAAAAAAATTGAAGAATTTAGAAAATATTTTTAAAGTAATTTTTCCACTTGCAATAGTGATTATTACTACTTATTATTGTTATCCATTTAAAGAACTTAGCGAAGCAGAGCATTTAGCTTATCTTAAAAGTTATGGCACTACTTTAGGACTTACTTCACTTGGTTTGATTATTGGTCTTACTGGTGGATTTTTATTAGCGTTTTTATTGGTGCTTAGGAATAGATTTTTAACAATGTTAATCAATGAATATTTAGATTTAATTAGGGGTATGCCATTAATGCTACTTTTAATGATATTTGCATTTGTGGTTTTTGCTCAAGTTGAAAATGTATTTTTTGTAGCTGTTATTGCTTTAGGACTTAATTCTAGTGCTTATGTTGCAGAGATTATTAGAAGCGGGATTGAAAGCGTTGATAAAGGTCAAATGGAAGCAGCAAGGTCTATGGGTTTATCGCACTTTCAAGCTATGAAAATGATAGTTTTTCCACAAGCTGTTAAAAATATCATTCCTGCTTTAGCAAATGAGTTTATATCGTTGTTTAAAGAAACTTCAGTAGTTGCGTTTATAAGCGTTGTTGATTTGACTTTTCAAAGCAAGATTTTTCAATCACTTTTATACGACCCTAAGCCTTATATTTTCGCAGGTGTTGTGTATTATGCTAGTGTTAAAGTATTTACTTGTTTTGTAAGATTATTAGAAATGAGGCTAAAAAGAAATGATTAAGATATCTAATTTATGCAAAAATTACGGGAATTTAGAAGTATTAAAAGATATTAGTGTAGAGATTAATAAAGGCGATATTATTGCTATTATTGGACCTAGTGGCGGTGGAAAAAGCACATTTTTAAGATGTTTAAATAAACTTGAAGTTGCAAGTAGTGGAGAGATTTTAATCAATAATGAAAATATCTTAGATGAAAAAATTGATATTAATAAGCACAGACAAAAAGTATCAATGGTATTTCAACATTTTAATCTATTTGCAAATAAAAATGTATTGGATAATTTGATTTTAGCCCCTGTTAGTTTAAATATTTTAAGCAAAGATGAAGCTATTAAAAAAGCTAGAAATCTTTTAGCTAAAGTTGGTTTAGCTGATAAAGAAGAGTTCTTTCCACACAAATTAAGCGGTGGTCAAAAACAAAGAATAGCAATAGCAAGAAGCCTTATGATGGAGCCTGAAGTTATATTATTTGATGAGCCAACTAGTGCGCTTGACCCTGAAATGGTAGGAGAAGTTTTAGGACTTATTAAAGAAATAGCAAGTGGAGATAATGCTCCTATTATGATATTAGTAACTCACGAAATGGGTTTTGCAAAAAATGTAGCTAATAGGGTATTTTTTATGGAAAGTGGCAAAATAGCAGTAGATGATACGCCACAAGTTGTATTTAACTCTAGCACAAATGCTAGATTAAATGAGTTTTTAAACAAAGTTTTAAATCATTAGGATTAGATATGAAAAAGATTTTTTTAGCTTTATTTATAACTTTATTTGCTTATGCAAATGAAGTTGTTAAGGTTGGTATTTCGGCAAATTACGCTCCATTTGATATGATGGTTGATGGTAAATTGAGTGGTTTTGATGTTGATTTAGTAAATGAGATTTCAAAGGTTGCTAATCTTAAGATTGAATTTGTTAATATGAGTTTTGATGGGCTTATTCCATCTTTAGTAGCTGGTAAAATCAATATGATAGCTTCAGGAATGAGTATTAGCGAAAGAAGAATGAAGAATTGTGATTTTTCTAATCCTTATTTTTTTGGAAAAACTATGTATCTTAAAAGAAAGGGCGATACTTTCACTACAAAAGAAGATTTAAAAGGTGTTAAAACAGGAGTGAAACTTGGCACAATTCAAGAAAATACTGCAAGAAAGCTAGGTGCTAATGTGATTTTACACGAAGATTCAGCAGTGGTTGTTATGAGCCTTGTGAATAAGCAAATAGATGCGGTTGTTTTTGATTCTTTTGTGGCTAAGAAATTTATGGCAAAAAATCCTGAAATTGAGAGTTTTTATGAAGAAAATGACGGGGCTTTAGGTTTTGCATTTGCATTTGCAAAGGATAAAAATAAAGACTTAATTGATATAATTAATAAAGCCCTTGAAGAAGTAAAAGCAAGTAGTAAGTATGATGAGCTTATCAAAAAATACGGGCTATAAGGAGTAGTTATGAAAAAGTTTTTATTAGTAGTGTTTGCACTGATTTTTAGTGCTTGTTTATATGCAAATGACAAGGTTTATAAAGTTGGGATTTCTCCTGATTATCCCCCATTTGATATGTTAGTTGATGATAAGATTAGTGGTTTTGATGCTGAATTATTTGATAATTTAGCAAAAATTGCTGGTATAAAATATGAGTTTAAAGCTATGAGTTTTGATGGACTTATTGCAGCACTTAAAGCAGGTAAGATTGATGCTATTATGAGTGCTATGAGTTCAAGCGAACAAAGAAAAAAAGCTTGTGATTTTAGCAATGTTTATTATAAAGCTAAGACAATTTATCTAAAGCATAAAGATAGCAGTATCGCAACTAAAGATGATATAAAAGGTAAAAAAGTAGGAGTGCAATTAGGCACGGTTCAAGAAGCAGCAGTAAAACAAGTAGGTGCATTAGTGCAACCTAATGAAAATCCTGTTGTTTTAGTAATGGCTTTAAATGATAAAAAATTAGATGCTTTAGCATTTGATGCACTTGTGGCAAGAGAATATTTAGCAAAATATCCTAATTTAGCTGAATTTTATAATGAAGATGATGGCACAGAAGGATTTTCTATAGCGTTTAGCAAAAATGAAAATGTAGAGCTAAGAGAGAAATTAAATAAAGCTTTAGAAGAATTTATAAAAACTAGCGAATATGAAGTTTTACTTAAAAAATACAATATAAATTAATATGAGAAGTGATTTTTTTAAGCCTAGATTTAAAACTAGGCAAATTAGTGTAGGCGGGGTTAAAATCGGTGGTGATGCTCCAATTAGCGTTCAATCAATGCTATTTACAAAAACTCAAGATATTAATGGATGTTTAGAACAATTAATTGAGTTAAAATTAGCAGGTGCTGATATAGTAAGAGTTGCGTGTTTGGATATAAAAGATGCAAGGGCTTTAGCAGAACTTAAAAAGCAAAGCCCACTGCCGCTAATTGTAGATATTCATTTTAATCACAAATTAGCTTTATATTGTGCTGAATTTATAGATGGGATTAGAATAAATCCAGGAAATATCGGTGGCAAAGAAAATATAAAAGAAGTAGTAAATGCTTGTAAGCAAAGAAATATTCCTATAAGAATTGGTGTAAATCACGGAAGTATTGAAAAACAATTTGAAAACAAATACGGCAGAAGTGTAAAAGCCTTGCTTGAGAGTGCTGTTTATAATATTAAATTACTTGAAGATTTTGATTTTAGGGATATTAAAATAAGTATTAAAACTTCAGACGCACAAAGCACAATAGAAAGTTATACGAGATTAAGAGAATTGTGTGATTATCCGTTTCATTTAGGAGTAACTGAAGCAGGAACTAAGTTTCATAGCACGATAAAAAGCTCAATTGCTATAGGTCAGTTATTATTAAATGGCATAGGCGATACTATTCGTGTTTCTATGACAGGAGAACTTAGCGAAGAAATAAGGGTCGCTAAAGCGATTTTGCAAGATAGTGGAGTGCAAAAAAGCGGTATAAATATAATTTCTTGTCCAACCTGTGGAAGAATACAAAGCGATTTATTAAGTGCTGTTAAAGTGGTTGAAGAAAAGACAAAACACATTAAAGCACCATTAAATATAAGTGTAATGGGTTGTGTTGTAAATGCTTTAGGAGAAGCTAAAGGAGCTGATGTAGCAATTGCATTTGGCAAAAATGAAGGCTTAGTAATAAGACACGGTGAAGTGGTTGCAAAATGTAAATATGATACTTTAGTAGATAGATTTTTAGATGAAGTATTAGACGAAGCAAAACTTCACGAAGAATAGAATTTGAAATTCCTATTTCAAATTCTTATTTTAATTTCTTTAATTTTTACGAGAGATTAAAATAAGAATTAAGGAAGAATTATGAGTAAGTATTTTGATATTGAATTAGAGCAAAGTATTTTATTAGCTTGTATAGAAAATAATGAAAATATAGATATAGCCGCAAGTATTATTAAGCCAAGTGATTTTTCATATAGATTACACGCTGATATATTTGAGTTTATATTAAATAAAAGAAGACTTAGAGATAGTGTGGATTTAAAATTAGTAAAAATCTCTTTTGCAAGTGCAAAGGATAGTTTTTGGACTGCACTTGAGCAGCAAAATTCTTTCATAGAAGTTGATGAATATTCAAAAATGTTAAGGAATTTAAGTGTAAAAGACCAGCTTAATTCTTTAATGAATACAAGCACACAAGAGCTAAGCAGTGTGCAAGATAGTATTGATTATACGCATAATTTAAATGCTAAGATTTATTCTTTAGTATCAGGCGTTAGCGATAATACTTTAAAGAGTTCAAGAACTGCTGTTAATGAGTTTTATGAAGAATTAAATAGGGTTAGTAAGATAATTGATAAAGATGTAATCGGAGTTGATACAGGTTTTTCTTTATTAAATCATTATACAAAGGGCTTTAAAGCAGGGGAATTAATAATTCTTGCAGCTCGTCCTGGTATGGGTAAAACTACATTTGCTTTAAATATTTTATTAAATGCACTTAAAAAAGATGTTGGAGTGGTGTTTTATAGTCTTGAAACAGAAGCTTATAAGATAATGGCTAAATTAATAGCACAAGATACAGGTATAGGTTTGCAAAATATCTTAACAGGAGATAGATTAACAGAAGATGAGATAAATAATATGCAAATGAGTGCGAATATGCTTAGTGAAAAGACTTTATATATTTATGATAAGGGTAATTTAAATATAGAATTTCTTCGCTCATCTTTAAGAAGATTAAAAGAAGAGCATAACAATATAGGTTTATGTGTATTAGACTATATTCAGCTTATGAACTCACTAAATACAAGGGCTGATAGACATATTCAAGTAAGTGAGATTAGTAGGGGGTTAAAATTACTTGCACTAGAATTAAAAATCCCTATTTTAGCACTTTCTCAAGTTAATCGTTCGGTAGATTCTAGAATGAATAAAAAACTTATGCTCTCAGACATTCGTGAGAGTGGTAGTATAGAACAAGATGCTGATTTGATATTATTTATTAATAAAGCTGATGATGATCCGACTATTTTAGCAGAACGCCACGCTATACTTGATATTGCTAAGAATAGAAGTGGGGAATTAAAAGAAATTCATTTTGATTTTAAAGCTTCTAAAGCGAAATTTTTACAACTTGAGTTTAGAAAAGACAACGAACCAAGCGAGACTGAAGAATTTTAATTTAGGAAATAAATTCCTAAATTATTCAAGTATTTTTAGGTTTTCACAAGCTATATTGTTTCCTAAATCACAAGATTTTTTATAATACAATTTAGCCATATTTTTATCTTTTTTATGATACATAACGCCTAAATTATTACATGCGTATGCGTCTTTATTATCGCAAGATTGATTCCACAAACTAGCTACTTTATCATAATCTTTTAATTCATAATATACATTACCTAAATTATAACAAGCATTATAATCTTTAGCAGAGCAAGCAATTGATAGATATTTAATAGCTAAGTTATTATTTTTTTCATTAGCATATAAATTGCCTAAGCCATAACAAGCTGGGATTAAATTATCATCACAAGCTTTTTTTAGATATATTTTTGCATTATCAAATTCTTGATTTTTCTTAAATAATATTCCTAAATTATAGCAAGCGTCTTTATAGCTATTTTCACAAGCTCTTGCTAAATATTCTTTTGATTTATTAAAATCTTGAGTATTAATCCCTGCATAAAAGCAAGCTTCATAATTTCCATTATCGCAAGATTTTTCATAATATTTACTTGCTTTATCTTTTTCGTTATTTTTACTATAAATTACCCCTAAATTGTAGCAAGCATTATAAATATCGCCATCACAAGCTAGGGTAAAATGTCTTATAGCAAGACCTAAATTATCTTGATTATATTCAACTACACCTTGATTATAACAAGCAGCAGGGATTTTGCTATTTTCACAATCACTTAAATAATCAGCCATTGATACTAAACTCATACTAATTAAAAATAATATCTTTTTCATGTTCTAAACTCTTGTAATTTTTTATTTAGCTCTTCAGTCATTTCACTAAGGTGATTTGCTGCACCAGCTATTTCTTCAACGCTTCTTGCGTTTTCGTTCGTTATTGTATTCATATTGTTTAAATTATTTAGAATTTCTTCCATATCTTTACTTGTATTTATATAATCATTCACGGTTTTTTCACTTGAGCTAATAGCTTCTGCTACGCTATTTTTCATAATACTCATATTATCTTTAGTAGAATTTGCAATATTACTTAAATCTTGCATTTGGTTTGAGTTAATACTCATTTGCTCACTTGCGTCTTTTATGCCTTGAACTATAATGCTTATAGTAGCATTTACCTCGCTAAGACTTCTTTGTGTTCTTTCAGCTAGGCTTCTTACTTCATCAGCTACTACGGCAAATCCACGACCTTGCTCTCCTGCACGTGCAGCTTCAATAGCAGCATTTAATGCAAGAAGATTTGTTTGGTCTGCAATTTCGTTAATGATTTCTAATACTGATTTTACATTATCAGCATCTGTGCTAAGCTTTTCTATTTTCATAGCAAGTTCGCTTTCAATACTTGCACTATGTATGATTTTATTACTTAATATATTAATTTCTTTATTTGAAGTTTCCATCATACTTAACGCTTCATCTAATTTTATAGTAGCGTCCTTAGCCTTTTGAACTCCTATTTCTAAGCTTTCTTTGGTATTTTGTCCTTTTTTAGCTATTTGATTTACTATTTCACTGCCTTCTTCAGCGCGTTTTCCTGTTTGAAGACTAGTATTGCCTAATTCACTTGCTATTGAAGCATTTTCGTTAGAAATATTTTTAGCTTGCTTGATTAAAATTCTTATTTTTTCTAAAAATTCATTAATAGCACTTGAAGCGTGAGCTATTTCATCATTTCCTTTCACTTCTAATTTATTAGTTAAATCCCCATCTCCACTGCTTAAATCTTTTGCTTTAATTTCTAATATTTTTAAAGGTTTTGATATAAATAAAGTTGCGAAAATATATGCAATAAGCATTAAAACTATGAAGATAATTGCACTAATAATTATAAATTTTATTAATTCTTTAAATTGTTCTTCGCCTAATTCTTTTGCGTTTTTATCTAAGAATGTATAAACACTATCTAAATCAACTGCAGTGCTAAATATCAAGCCACTAGCTTTATCTTGTAATGAATATGCTAAGAATTTCTTAGTAGTTTTATCTTTATATTTAAACTCATATTCGCTAAAGCCACCACCATTTTTTCCAGCATTGATTATATCTTGTATGAAAGCTTTATTATTGGTATCAACTGAATTAATTTTATTAGTTCCAATCCAATCTTTTAGTGTGTGATATACAACTAAACCATCTTCTTGAAATACTAAAAATCCTTTAGTATTGTTATCGTATCTTACTTCATCTAATTTGTTTTTTAATATGTCATTAAATTCTTTTAATTTGTTTTGATTTTCTAAATCTTTATATGTTGTTTTTGTATATTGAACCATACTTTCTACTAAGGTTTTTACTTGTTCTTTTCTAAGATATATGCTTTCGTTTTCAATTTCAGTTAGCATTTTGTTTTCTAACTTATCAAACATTAAACTAGAATTAAAGCTAAGTGATACTACTAATAGTAATAATGAACAAAATACCAATATACTAATCTTAAGTGAAATTTTCATTCTAAATCCTTTTAATTTTTCGTAAATAATAAATATATTAGATAAATTTTTTATTAATTAAATTTTATTTTTTTACATTTTTTATTCTTTTTAATTTGTATTAATTATTAAATAAGCAAAATTTGATTAAATCCTAAGAAAAAACCTAATGGAGGCAGTATGATTACAGGTGCAAAGATGATTTGTGAAGCTTTAAAGCTAGAAGGTGTTGAAGTAGTTTTTGGTTATCCTGGTGGAGCAGCTTTAAATATCTATGATGAATTATATAAACAAAATGATTTTAAACATGTTTTAGTTCGTCACGAACAAGGTGCAGCTCACGCAGCAGATGGCTATGCAAGGGCTAGTGGTAAAGTTGGAGTTGCTATTGTTACAAGTGGTCCAGGATTTACAAATACTTTAACAGGGATTGCTACAGCTTATGCTGATAGTATTCCTATGGTTTTAATTTCAGCTCAAGTTGCAAATTCGCTAATAGGAACTGATGCGTTCCAAGAAATTGATGCAGTTGGAATGAGTAGGCCTTGTGTAAAGCATTCTTATTTAGTAAAAACTATTGAAGAATTACCAAGAGTTTTAAAAGAAGCTTTTTTTATAGCAAGAAGTGGTCGTCCAGGGCCTGTTCATATTGATATTCCAAAGGATATTACAGCTATTAAAGGCGAATTTGTTTATCCTAGTGAAGTAAATATGAAAACATATAAGCCAACTTATAAAGGCAATCCAAGACAAATTAAACGCCTAGCAAGTGCTTTAATGGAAGCTAAAAAACCACTTTTATATATAGGCGGTGGTTGTATTAGTTCAAATTCTAGCGAGGCTATCCGTAAATTTGTGGAAAAAACTAAAGTTCCTGCGGTTTGCACTTTAATGGGTTTAGGGGTATTAGAACACGATAATCCGTATAATCTAAGAATGGCAGGAATGCACGGAAGTTATAGAGCTAATATGGCTATGAGCGAATGTGATTTATTAATTTCATTAGGTGCTAGATTTGATGATAGAATTACAGGTAAAACTAGCGAGTTTGCAAAATTAGCAAAAATTGCTCATATTGATATTGACCCAACTTCAATTTCTAAAATCATTAAAGCTGATTTTCCTATAGTTGGAGATGTTGGTAGTGTTATTAGCGATCTTTTAGATGAGGTAAAAGAATTTGAATTTGATTTATCAACTTGGCATAGTGTTTTAGATAGACACGAGAGTTTATATCCATCATTTAGTTATGAAGATAGCGATGAAATCTTAAAACCACAATGGGTAATTAATGAATGTGCGAAAATTACTCCTAATGCAAATATTATTACCGATGTAGGGCAACACCAAATGTGGGTAGCACAATTTTTTAAATTCAATGAGCCAAGAAGACTTAGCACAAGTGGTGGTTTAGGAACTATGGGATATTCAATTCCTGCTGCTTTAGGAGTTGCATTTGCAAAAAATAATGAAGTAGTTCTTAATTTTGCTGGTGATGGTTCGTTTTTGATGAATATTCAAGAATTAATGACATTAACTGCAGAGCGTAAAAAAGTAATTAATATTATTTTAAATAATGCTTATTTAGGAATGGTTCGCCAATGGCAAACTAGATTTTATAATGAAAGATATTCAGAAACTAATCTTGAAGATGTGCAACCTGATTATGAAATGTTAGCAAGAAGTTTTGGCTGTGATAGCTTTAGAGTAAAGAGCAAAGATGAATTTATTAAAGCATATCACGAATGTTTAAAAAGCCCTAGAACTTGCGTGATTGATGTTGTTATTTCAAGATTTGAAGATGTTTTACCAATGGTTCCAGCAGGTGCTGCAATTTATAATATGATATTACCACAAAAATTAATCACAAAGGATAGCAAATGAGAAGGGCGTTAAGCGTTATTGTAGAAAACCAACACGGGGTTTTAAGTAGAGTAGTAGGGTTATTTTCTGGTCGTGGTTATAATATAGATAGCTTAACTGTTGCTCCTATTGCAGGGACAGAGTTTTCAAGAATTAATATAATTACAAGTGGAGATGAAGCTGTGTTTGAGCAAATTACTAAACAACTTCACAAATTAATTTCTACTTATAAAGTTTTTGAAGATTGCGAATTTGTTGAGCGTGAATGTGTTTTGGTAAAAATCAATATAGACCAAAATCTAGCTGGTCTTGATAGTTTATTAAAAGGCTATAATGGAACAATAGCTCACTCAAATGATGAATATATGACAATTTGCGTAAATGATACTAGCGATAGAGTGGATAATTTTTTAAAGACGATTAAAAAATACAATCCTAAAGATTGTGCTAGAAGTGGCGTTGTTTTGATGGAAAATTAATATGAAAAGTTTAAAAGAATTATGTGAAAATATAGGAATTAAAATAGAATTTGAAATGCAAATTTCAAATCTAAATTCCTTAGAAGATGCAAATGAAAATGAGCTTAGTTTTTGTATAAAAGAATGTGATGCTTTAAAAACTACTAAAGCAGGTGCAGTATTAATTAGTGAAAAATTAGCAAATCTTTTACCAACAAATGTAAAAGCAGTTATTTGCGAAGACCCAAAATATATTTTTGCATTGTTTAGTAAGGTATTTTCTAAGGATTTAATTAGAGTTGGTAAAGACGCAATTATAGGCGAAAATACAACAATAATGCCAAATGTTTATATAGGTAAAGATGTTAGCATAGGAAGTAATTGCACTATTTTAGCAGGTGCTTATATTGGCGATGGAGTTTGTATTAAAGATAATGTAATAATATACCCAAATGTTACAATTTACAATGATAGTGTAATAGGAAATCATTGTATAATTCACGCTGGAAGTGTTATTGGAAGCGATGGTTTTGGCTATGCAAGTAATAGCAAAGGACATTTTAAAATCTATCATAATGGTTATGTAGAATTACAAGATTTTGTTGAGATTGGTTCGTGCGTTTGTATTGATAGAGCAGTGTTTTCAAAAACACTTATAAAAACAGGCACTAAAATTGATAATTTAGTTCAAATAGGACATAATTGTGTTTTAGGTCAAGGTTGCTTAGTAGTATCTCAAACAGGACTTGCGGGTTCAAGCGAGCTTGGAAATGCTGTTGTAATGGGCGGTCAGAGTGCAACGAGTGGGCATTTAAAAATTGGCGATGGTGCTATTATTGCTGCTAGGGGCGGAGTTAGTAAAGATTTAGCTGGTGGCAAGGTTTATGGTGGATTTCCTATAATGGAGCAAAGTGAGTGGCTAAAAATGCAAGCAAAATTAAAAAGGATTAATAAATGAAAGCTGAACTAATTAGTTCAATTTTACTCAAAGGCACTCAAAGTGGCAAAATATCATTAGCTAATATTAAAAACCCTTATGGAGATGGTAGCAATGATGTTTTAAGCATAGCAGTGTGTTTAAAAGAAAATATTCCAGAATGGAAAGTTCATATTCCTTATGAAAATTTAGATGAATTAATAATAGCTTTACAATCAATTAGTGGCAAAAGGCAATAAAATTGATTAAAACCCATTTAAGAATTTTTGAAATAGTGCTAATACTTATGATGTTTAGCATAGTTTTTGTTTTTTCTATGGGTTTTTTTAACTATGGGGGACAAAAATCTCCTTATGGGTTTTTATTTTCTCAAACCCTTTTTGCAATTGTTGGAGTGCTTATTATTTTTACCTTTCAATTAATTAGCGAAAAGGCTTGTTATAGAATTTTATATGTTATTTTAGGTTGCAGTGTTTTAGCTTGTTTTGTCTTACCATTTTTACCTGCTTCGTTAGTTGTTGAAACTAAAGGAGCTAGAAGATGGATTAGGCTTTTTGGCTTTTCCATTGCACCATTAGAATTTGTAAAAATTTCTTTTATAGCTTTTTTGGCTTTTACATATTCAAGAAAGATTGATAAAAGCAAAAGAACATTTATACAAGATTTGCGATTATTAGCTCCAACTATAGCTATATATTGTTTTATTTTTGGCTATGCTTATATTACTCAAAATGATTTAGGACAATGTGTTGTAACTGCTGTTACATTGTTTATTATGGCATTATCTGCTGGGGTTAGGTTTAAAAATATTTTATATTTATTCTTAGCTGCAATTGCTGCTGGAATTTCATTAATAGCTTATAATCCTAGAAGACTTGAAAGAGGGCTTGAGTGGTGGGGTAGTATTCAAGATTTTGTTTTACCAATTTTCCCTGAAAGCATTCAAGAAAGTCTTAAAATAGCCCATTCAAGTGAGCCTTATCAAATATCACATAGTTTAAATGCTATTACAAATGGAGATTTATTAGGGCAAGGATTTGGATTAGGGGTTTTTAAATTAGGATTTTTAAGTGAGGTTCATACTGACTTTATCCTATCAGGCATTGCCGAAGAAATAGGATTTTTAGGATTTTTGTTTGTTTCTTTATTGTTTGGTTTTTTAATAGCTTCGGTATTAAAACTATCAACTTATATGAAAAATAAGCAAAATTATTTGTTTTGTATAGGCTATGGTGTTTGTATTATGGCTACTTTTTTAATGAATATTGGTGGAATTATTTCTTTAATTCCTTTAAAAGGAATTGCAGTGCCATTTTTAAGCTATGGGGGTAGTTCTATGTTGGCTAATTCTATAGCTATTGGAATATTATTAAGTATTTTTAAAAATACAGGAGAAAATATTAATTTGGAAAATAAAGAATGATAGCAATTACTGGTGGTGGAACAGGCGGGCATTTAGCAGTAGCTAAAGCTGTGTCAAAAGAATTAGATGAGTTTGTTTATATAGGTAGCACTAAAGGACAAGATAGTTTATGGTTTGAAGGTAGCAATTGCTATTTTTTAAAAAGTAGTGGTTTTGTAAATCAAGGAATTTTAGGCAAGATTAAAGTTTTATTTTCTTTAATAGCTTTAGTATTTGAATGCCTTAAAATATTTAAAAAGCATAAAATTACTTGTGTTTTAAGCGTTGGTGGATATTCAAGTGTGCCTGCTAGTATAGCTGCAATTATTAGTTTTAAAGCACTAATAATTCACGAACAAAACTCAAAAATGGGTCTTGCAAATCGCCTTACAAAACCATTTGCTAAAAGGTTTTTTTCAGCTTATGAAAAAGAGTTTTGCCCTTACCCTGTGCAAGAAAAATTTGCACTCAATAAAAGAAAAAGAACCGAAATTAAAACGATTTTAATAATAGGTGGCTCTCAAGGAGCTAGATTTTTGAATGATTTTGCATTAGAGCTTTATCCTGAATTATTAAAATTAAATATTAAATTAATTCATCAATGTGGTGCTAAAGAGTATGATAAATACGAAAAAGCGTATGAGAAATATGAAATTAAACCAACACTAATAGGTTTTTCACAAGAGATTGATAAGTATATGCAAGAAGCTGATTTTGCTATTAGTAGAGCAGGTGCTAGTGCTAGTTTTGAGCTAATAAATATAGCTTTGCCAACACTTTTTGTGCCGTATAAATATGCTTATAAAAATCATCAATATTTTAATGCCTTG
Organism: Campylobacter sp. RM12642; assembly: GCF_020137635.1. Classification (NCBI taxonomy): domain Bacteria; kingdom Pseudomonadati; phylum Campylobacterota; class Epsilonproteobacteria; order Campylobacterales; family Campylobacteraceae; genus Campylobacter; species Campylobacter sp. RM12642. The sequence continues at coordinate 54,430 of NZ_JACGAT010000009.1, read as the reverse complement.
CATTTAGTAGAAAACAAACTAGCATTTATTTGTGAAGAAAAGAATTTAAATAAAGAATTTGTATTGAATTTGCTTAAAACAAATGCCTTAGAATACGCTAATAATTTATATGAATATGAAAATGTAAATGGTGCTAAATTCTTAGCAAATGTTTTAAAGGAATATTGATTTGAGCTTTTTTTCTGTTGAGTTTTTAATATTAATATTTATATTTTTCATTGTATTTAATTTACTAGGCAAAAATAAGCAAAATGCTTTATTATTAGGGTTTAATATACTAATACTATATTTATTTAATCCTTATTGCTTATTAGTAGTGCTTGTTTTTAGCTTTTTTATTCATTTTTTTGCTTTGAGCGTTTATGTTAGAAATACTAAAAATATCTTTTATACTGCTATATTTTTTATAGTGTTAAATCTATGTATATTCAAATATTATTCAAGTATTAAAGATAGTGTTGATTATGTTCTAAGCTATTTTGATATTATGATTGCTGATATAATTTTTCCTTTAGGGCTTAGTTTTTATACTTTTAATGCAATTACTTATATTGTTTGGGTTTATAAAGAAAAACAAGAGCCAGTTGGTTATTTAACGCTTTTTACTTATCTTAGTTTTTTTGCTACTTTTGTTAGTGGTCCTATATTTAGATATGTTGATTTTATTAAGCAATTTAATACTTTAAAACGCTTTAAACACAAGGATTTAATACTAGCTAATTTATTATTTGCTTTAGTAAAAGTATTTTTGATTTTACCTATTGTGGATAAGTATTTTTACGCATTTTTAAATGATTTAAATAATTTAAGTTTTTTAGGTTTATTAAATTGTTTTTACTTGTATTCAATCAAACTATATTTAGATTTTAGTGCTTATATTAATTTAGTTTCCGCATTTGCTTTAATGATTGGCTTTAAATTGCCTAAGAATTTTAATAATCCATTTAAAGCTAGAAACATTCAAGATTTTTGGAAAAGATGGCATATTAGTTTATCAAGTTTTATTCGTGATTATATTTATATTCCACTTGGTGGAAATAGGGTAAATAGAACAAGTTTAAATATTATTATTGCCTTTGTTATTTCGGGTATTTGGCACGGAAATTCGTATAATTTTGCTTTATGGGGTTTAGCTCACGCTTTAGGGCTGATTTTTATTTCTTTATTTTCATATAGGTTTAATAAATTTGTAGCTTCATTTATAACTTTTACTTATATAAGCATTGTTTGGAGCTTTTTTTATTTTGTGAGTTTTGATGAGGTTAGAGAATATTTTTCATTTTTCTTGAAATTTAATTTCATTGATAAAAGAGAAATTTATATATTTTTAGTAGTATTTGTTTTATTTATAATTAATTTTTATTCTAAAAACCACTTAGCATTGGTTGTAAATATTTTAAGACATTTAAATATTTTTATAAAAATTATTGTAATTAATCTAGTTTTATTAATTGTGTTTATTTATATGCCAAGTGGAATTCCTAACTTTATATATGCAGGGTTTTAATGAGAGAATTTGTTTTAATAATTATTAGTTCAAGCATTATTTTTATTAGCTTATTTAACGACTCTTTAAAAGAATATTATGAAGTAAATTATCATAAAAATATAGATTTAGATTTTGCATTTTTTAAAAAAAGCAATGAATTTAAAGAATACCTAGAATACAATGTATTTTTTACAAAGGTAAAAGAAATAAAACCACAAATAGGCAATGAAAACAATAATAAAATAAAGGTATTTCATAAATGCTATCTTGATACTTTATATATGATTAAGCTAATTGCTAAGCAAGAAATTCACAATAATCAAAAATTAGTTTTAAGTAAAGATAATGGAGTAATTTTATTAGGCGATAGTTTAATGCAAGGTGTTGGGCTAAGTATATGCAATTCTTTAAAAAAACAAAATATTAAATGTGAGAATTTAGCAAAGCAAAGCACAGGATTGCTTAGAAAAAAATACTATGATTATGCAAAGGTTTTAAAATCTTCTTTACAAGAAAGTGCAATTAAAAATGTAGTAATTTTAGTAGGTGTAAATGATTTATGGAATGCTAATGAAAACAACAAGGTATTAAAATTTGGCGATAGTGAATGGAAGAGTTTTTATACAAAAAGAATTGATGAACTTGTAAAAATTACAAGAGATTATAACGCTAATATTTTTTGGTATGAATTACCTGTAGTTAAAAACGATGAGCAAAATGAAAAAATAAAAATATTAAATGAAGTATTTTATGAATTGGCTAAAAAAAATAATTATCAATTCATAAAATTAGATTCTGTATTAACCGAGCATTTTGATTTTTATATCAAGATAGATGGCAAAAGCAAAAGGATTAGGTCAAATGATGGCATACACTTTACTCCACTTGGGTATGAGTTGATTTCACAAGATTTTTTTAAAACAGTTGAAATACAATGAGAATTATTATTTATCTTAGTATAGTTATATTTTTTTCATCTTGTAGTTATGTGGATAGTTTATTTATAAAAGAGATAAAAACAGATAAGATTTATAAATCCCCTAAAATATCTCAAAAAAACCAAAATGAAATTCTCGTAAGCAAAGAAGCAAAAGTTAAAACAAATTTAGTTAATTTTCAGCCTGATAAACCAAAAGAAATCCAAGTAAAACCTAAAAGCAATCTTTTAATTCCTTATAAAAAAATAGCATTTATAGGAGATTCTCATTTAGCAAGTGATTATATTCCCGAATATTTTAGAAAGGCTTTAAATATTCACTCTTTAGGATTTGTTCCTGCGATTTTACCTAAATGGCACAATCAGTATTTAGCAGATTATAATAATTTAGGATTTAATGTAGAGTATTTGATAAATACAAAAACTAATTTAAGTTTTGGTGGAATTAATGCAAATTGCAATGCAAAATGCGAGATTAATATCCATCTTAAATTCAAGGCTAATAATGTTGAGTATTTAGAATTTAAATCAGGAATTTGGAATATAAAAAATTATCAAAAAAATACAAATCAGATTAATTTTTCTACAACGGCAAATAAAATCGGTGGTTTTATTACTAATAATTCTAGTTATATTGATAATTTAGGTATTAATGGAGCTAGTATTTTTAATTATTCAAGAATAGATTATAACTTAGCTAAAAGTGTTGCTAAGAAATTAGATTATGATTTAATAATATTTTCTTTTGGTACAAATGAGAGTGTGTCAAATAAGATTAATCAAGAGAATTTCATTAATAACTATTTAAATATTATAGAACTTTTCAAAACAAAAAAATCAAAAATAATATTATTAATCCCGCCAGAACCAACATTATTTGTGAATAAAAACTATGTTAAAGGAGAGAATAATGCTTTAGTAAAAACTTTAATCAAACAAGTGGCAAAGACAAGTGGTGTTTATATTTTTGATATAGATAATTTAATGCAAAAAGAAGGGGGAAAAATTGCTTGGATAAATGATAAAAAATCATTAAAAAATACACATCTTACTAAGTCGGGCTATGAGTATGTAGCATTTAGGTTATTAGAGTTTTTAAAGATTACAAAGGAATAAAATGAAAGATGAATTAATATATAAATTAGAAGATAGGCCTCCGTTTGTGCGTGCTGTTTTAGCTGCACTTGTTCATTTATTAGCTATGTTTGTAGCAGTAATAACTCCTTCATTATTAATAGGAAAAGAATTAGGACTTAGCCCTGAAAATGCTACTAGGATTATTTCTATGTCATTATTTGCTAGTGGGGTAGCTGGATTTATTCAAATGATGACTTTAAAGGTTGGAAAATTTCAAATTGGTTCAGGATTATTAAGTGTTCAAGGAACAAGCTTTAATTTCGTTTCAGCAATCATTACAGGTGGCTTAGTATTAAGAAATCAAAACCTAAGTGATGCAGAGATTTTAGCAGCAATTTTTGGAACTCTTATGTTATGTAGTATCACTGAAATGCTAGTATCTATCAGTTTAAAATATGTGAAAAGAATTATTTCAAATCTAGTTTGTGGAATTGTTGTAATGATAATAGGTCTTACTTTAATTAGTGCAGGACTTATTAGTGCAGGCGGTGGATTTGCTAGTATGAGCAAGGATATTCCTGCGAATTTACAATTTGCAAGTTTAGAAAACTTAGCTTTAAGTGGGGTAGTATTATTATCAATTGTAGTATTTAACTCTTTTAAAAAGCCTATTTTTAGAGTTGGAGCTTTATTTTTCTCAATTATCATTGGTCTAATTTTTGCTACATTTTTAGGTAGATTTGATTTAAGTAATGTGCATTCAGCTAATTTATTTATAGTTCCTGAACCATTGTTTTATGGTCTTAGCATAGAAACTAGCCTAATTTTGCCATTTGCGATAATATTTTTAGTTACTTCACTAGAAACCATTGGCGATATTAGTGCTACAAGTGAGCTAAGTCATCAGCCAATGAAAGGCGAAATATACGAAAGAAGATTAAGGGGTGGGGTATTTGCTAATGGGTTTAACTCTTTAGTATCAGCATTTTTTAATACCTTTCCAAATTCTTGTTTTGGTCAAAACAACGCAGTAATTGCACTAAGTGGGGTTGCAAGTCGTTATGTTGGATATATTGTTTGTATTATGCTTATGATTTGTGGGATTTTTCCTATTGTTGCGGAGTTTGCTTTAAGAATACCTGAACCTGTAATTGGCGGTGCTATTTTAGTAATGTTTGGAACAATTGCTGCAACTGGAATTAAAATAATTTCAAGAGAAGAATTAAATAAGCGTTCTGTTATGATACTTTCAATTTCACTTGCTCTAGGTTTAGGAGTAAGCACTCAACCACTTATTTTAGAGCATTTACCTGATGTGTTTAAAAATCTATTTGGCTCAGCAGTTGCGACTGCAGGATTTAGTGCTATATTGCTTGAGATTTTATTACCTAAGGATAATAAATGAGAAAACTACTAATATTATTAATTCCTAGCTTTATTTTTGCTAGGATTTTAATTCAAGGTGCAATGCCTATTGAGATTGATACTTTAGTAAATGCTATGAGTGATAAAAAGGTAGTTAAAATAGGTAGCTATATATTTTATGAAGGCAAAATTAAAGGAAAAGATATTGTAGTATCAAGGACTTTAATAGGTCTTGTAAATGCTTCAGCAGCCACAACTTTAGGCATAACTTATTTTAAGCCTGATATTATTATAAATCAAGGCACAGCAGGTGCTATTGTAGAAGGTCTTAAATTAGGAGATATAGTTGTAGGAGATAGAATTTATAATGCAAATTCTTATAAAACTCCTAAGAGTTTATATACTATCAATCCTTTAGCAAAAGAGCCAATGATAGCTCCACTAACTTTGCTAGATACAAATAATGAAGATTTAAAAAATGAGTATTTTACAAGTGATGAAACTTTAGTAAATAAATTTATAAGCCTAGCTCCTAAAGGGGTTTTAAAGGTAAATATAGCTAGTGCTGATGCGTTTAATAAAGAAATCTTAATGCTTCATCTTTGGAATAAAACCTATAATGCAAGTGTTGAAGAGATGGAAAGTGTAGCTGCTGCTCAAGTTGCTAAAGCTTTTAATGTGCCGTTTTTAGCTATTAGAATTGTGTCTGATAATTTGATTGAAGATATTGATTATACTCCTAGTATTGCTATTAAATTACAAGAATTATTAATAAAGATTATTGATAAGTTTTGATATTTAATTTTTATCCTAGCAAAAACTAGGATAAAAATCTTTTTATATTTTAAAATATTTTATATGTTGTGTTAAGGTATTTGCAATTTCTTTTAAGCTATTTGCTGCGTGTGTGTTTTCTTGCATAGATTTATTGGTATTTTCAGAGCTTTTTGTGATACTTATCATATCGTTATTTAGGCTTTGAAGTTTTTCTACTTGTGCGTTAGCAGCGTTACTTACTTCATTAGCTTTTAATAATGAATCATTTGCTTGATGGCTGATTTGCTCTAAAATCAAATTAGCTTCATTAGCTAGTCTCATTCCGCTTTCTACTTGTGGAACTGCTGTTTGAATAGCATCAACCGTTGCTTGAGTTTCGCTTTGTATTATTGAAATCATATTTGATATTTCATTTGTTGCTGTGTCAGTTTTTTCTGCTAATTTTCTAATCTCATCAGCTACAACTGCAAATCCACGCCCATGCTCTCCTGCACGAGCTGCTTCAATTGCAGCATTTAATGCAAGAAGATTTGTTTGCTCTGTGATTTCTTTAATCAATTCTGCACTATTGCTAATTTCGGTTGAGTGTTTATCTAGCATTTTGATTTGCTCTGAAGAATAATGCACGGTTTCTGTGATTTTTTCTATTTCTTTAATTGTAGTTCTCATAGAATTAATTCCATTATTTGATAATTCAACCGTTTTTTGAGAATTTTCTTTAGTTTGATTTGCTATATTTAATACATCTTGCATAGCTATTCTAGCATTGTTTATATTTTCTAAAGATTCTCTTGATTTGTTTTGTTGTTCGTTTGATAATTTGCTAGCATTATTTGAAGCATTTGTTACTTCTTTTGCACTATTTTCTAATTCTTTTGAAGAATGAATTACTTCTCCTACAATATCTTTTAATTTATTTTCCATTTCTTTTAAAGCATATAGCATACTATCTTTATACTTAGTATCAATTTTAGTATCTAAATTCCCGTGTGATATGCTAATTACTGCTTTAACTGCGTCTTTTACTTCTCCACCAAGTGAGCTAATAATCAATCTTGTTATATAAAGTGCTAAGAAAATCGCTACTAAAAATGCAACTATGCTAATTGCTATACTACTACTTAAAAAGCTGCTAATTGTCCCTCTTGCTTGTTTTGTTAATGCTTGATTTTTTGCTTCTTGATAGTCAATAAATTCATTAATAACATTTAGCCAAGTAACAAAACTATCTCTTGCTTGAGATAATAATATTTCGTGAGCTTTATTTGTATCATTATTGTTTTTATATTGAATTATTTCTTTTATTAAAGGAAGAGTTTTTGCTTCTACGCCTTTAATTTTTTCTAAAATCAATCTATCTTTATCATCTACTAAATCAGCATTTGCGAATATTTTTGCCATATTATTAGCTGCTACATTGTAATTGTTTTCTAATTTATCAATTAAAGATATAGCATTATTTATCTCGTTTTTATCACTTAATAAAACAACATCTCTAATAGCTATTGCTCTATCATGCACACTACCTCTAAAATCAACTGCATACCTTTGTTTTACAGCATTTACATCGCTAATTTCATTTAAATCATTATTTACGCTATTAATTTTAATATATCCGCTAAAAAATATGATTAAAATAAATGCAAGAATACTAGCAAAACCAATGAATAATTGAGCTTTTAAAGAAAGATTTTTCCCTAACATTTTATTTCCTTTTAAATTAAATTTATTTTATTATAATAAAAATTATTAATTAGCAAAATAAAAATTAGAAAAATTATAATGATAATTTAATATATGAATTAATTAAGTTTTATTTAAGCATATAAACTAGGAATTTTAGTTGAAATTCAATCTTGTGATGATTTTATATTTTAAAATTAAAAGAATTTAAATTAGGAATTAATTGCATAAGCCTTTTAATTAATAGCTTTTGTGCGTTAAGGTGCTTAAATTTATTTTTTTAAAGGTTTTTTGATAATTTCAATTTTAGTTTAATAATTTTAATTAATTTAGCAAGATAGCTTATGGATTAGGTTTTTGTTTTATACCAAAATTGACCTAATCCCATTATAAGTCCTTTTTAATCTTTAATAATCTTACGAAGGTGTCTAAGACAGAGCTTCGTATTTTTCTAAACTTAAAGTGATTTCAAACGCTAATGTGTTGTAAGTCTATGATTAGTTTTTCCACTAAAGTGCTAAAATTTGAAAGAATTTTAAAAGTGGAAAAATCACTACTTTTTAAAAACTCTCAAATACTTAACATATAAGCAAGTTTTCCTTGCAATTGCAAACCTAATTCTACCACAACATGGTTTGAAACTCATAACTTAACAAAAAATCGTGTGAGTGCTGATTAATTGCAAACCTAATTCTACCACAACATGGTTTGAAACAACAAACAAAACATACAACCCGTTCTCTCGCATTTATTGCAAACCTAATTCTACCACAACATGGTTTGAAACAACGTTTTGCTAATCCAATCAATAGGAATATTTTTAATTGCAAACCTAATTCTACCACAACATGGTTTGAAACGCCAAGTACTCTACTGCTGAGCTACAATGACATAAAAATATATGTTAAGACATTGTTTTTTACAACATCTTAACATTTGAAACTTATTATAAGTTATAGAAGTCTTCAATTTTATCAGTACAATTTGTATCCTCTAAACCATAATTTTCATATTTTGTATAATTATAGAGTATTCCTTGTTCGTTTGTTCCATTACGTTTTTGTGCTTCTTTTACTAAAGTTAAAACCTGAGGTTTAATGTTTATATATAGTTCAAGCAGTTCTTGGTAAGCTTCTTTAGCTTGTTCTTTTGCTTTATCTAATTCCTCTTGTTGTTCTTTAGTAGTTGGCTTACGATCATATACAGGACCATTTTCTTCATTATGTCGTGCTTTTATACCATAAATTTTTGAAATACTTTCATGCATCTTTATTTTAGCATCTCTATATTGTGAAGTTATAACAAATATGTGATGATGAAGTCTTGCATTATCATAATTTTTAAAATTTGCAGTAGAAGCTTTTACATCATGCAATATATCTGCTTTTCGTATAACACATTCTGACATGCGTTTATTATCCTCATTATCAGCACTAAAAGAATCGCTATTTATTCCTTTAAATACTCCAAAAGAACCTACAATAGCTATTATAACTAATAATATTGCTATACCTTTAATATTAAATAATTTTTTCATTGTTTTTTTCCTTTCAAAATAGTTTTTTAATTTTTAGATTTTTTATATTTTTTAGTTTTAAAATAAATTAGTTAGATAGCATCGTAATTTTTATCCATATTAACTCCTTTAATGAAATAAAATTTATTGTAATACCCCCCCCCATTAATAAAAGTTAATAAGATTAATTAGATAGTTTAAAAATAAGTTTTTTTATGTGAATTAAATATTAAATGTCGTTATAAGGCAAAATATTATATTTTGTGCTTAATCAAAATAATTACTAGCTTAGAATTTAAATTAAAAAAAATTATTTAATAGAGTATGGATTTTCCTAATTTATAGCTAAATTAGGAAAATTTATTAATTAGATAGTATCTCCGTTAAAGATTGAGTTTTTAACCACTACATAATCAACTTTTCTAATATCACGAAGTTCTTTTCCACCTGCATAAGAAATTGAGCTTTGCAAATCTTCTCTCATTTCATTTAAGGTATCAAAAATATTTCCCCTAAATGGAACATACATTTTTTTACCTTCTACATTTTTACGCTCACCTTTTTGAAATTCACTTGCTGAGCCATAATATTCTTTCATTTTTTTGCCATCAATTTCTATGGTTTTTCCAGGACTTTGCTCGTGTCCGCTAAATAATGAGCCTATCATTACAAAAGTAGCTCCAAAACGAATTGATTTTGCTATATCTCCGTGATTTCTAATACCACCATCAGCAATTATTGGCTTTTTAGCACTTTTAGCACACCAGCGAAGTGCTGCAAGCTGCCAACCACCAGTTCCAAAACCGGTTTTAAGCTTAGTAATACACACCTTACCAGGTCCAATACCAACCTTAGTTGCATCAGCTCCAGCATTTTCTAAATCCCTAACAGCTTCAGGAGTTCCGACATTTCCTGCTATTACAAAGCTAGTTTTTAATGTGCTTTTAATGTATTTAATCATCTTAATTACATTGTCGCTATGTCCGTGAGCAATATCAATTGTAATATATTCAGGATATAGCTCATTTGCTTTTAATTCATCAATAAATTCGTATTCTTTTTGAGTAATGCCAACAGAAATTGATGCAAAAAGCCCTAATTCTTGCATTTTTTTTACAAAGTCTAATCTTTTTTCAGGCTCAAATCTATGCATAATATAAAAATAATCACTTCTAGCAAATGAAATCGCTAATTCTTCATCAATGATTGTTTGCATATTTGCAGGAACTACAGGTAGTTTAAAAGTTCTATTACCAAGCCTTACGCTAGTATCGCATTCGCTTCTTGAATTGATTATACATTTTGCAGGGATTAATTGCACGTCTTCATAATCAAATACTAATAAATTATTTAACATCTCATCTCCTTAAATTAAAGAACTGATTTTATCTTATAAACAATTAATAAAAACTTGATTTTAAAAGTAAAAATACTTTACGGAATTTAAATCCGGATTTTCACCGGAATTATTTTTTAGCTATCGCTTCTATTTCTATTCTTGATGCTTTTGGTAATGCTGCTACTGCAAATGCACTTCTAGCAGGGAAAGGCTCTTTAAAAAACTCAGCATAAGCTTCATTAACTGCTGCAAAATCATTTATATCAGCTAATAAAACCGTTGTTTTTATAACATTATTCATATCTAAACCTTGCTCGTTTAAGATAGCTTTTATATTTCTTAAACTTTGTCTTGTAAGCTCTTTAATATCGCCTTTTACAAACTCTCCTGTACTAGGGTCAATTGGTAGCTGACCACTAACAAATACTAAATCATCTGATTTACCACACACACTATAAGGTCCAATAGCCTTTGGATAATTCATTTTTTCTCCTTTTTTGAAAAATTTTGCAAAAATATTAGCAAAAAAATATTAATTGATAAAAAATAATAAAAAATATTACTTTTTTTACTAAAATTTTATTAAATTTATCTAATTTTAAGAAAATTTTATTAAATTTACTTCAAAATAATAATTTTATTTTTAAAGGAGAGTTGAGATGTTTAGCATTTTGTTTTCACTAGTAGCAATTGCCATATTAGTTTTTATGCTTGCAAAAAAGATAAATGCTCATATGGCGTTGTTGCTTAGTGGTTTGTTTTTATTATTAGTTGCGACTATGCACGATAGTAATGCTATTTTTACTAGCAAAGTTTTAGACGCTAAAGGGGATTTAAATTTTTGGTTTTTTAATCTTTTTGAAGTTTTTAATAAAAACCTTTCTTCTACACTTAGTGGTCTTGGGCTTACTCTTATGTGTATAGCAGGTTTTAGTGCGTATATGGAGCATGTTGGGGCTAGTTATGCTTTATTTAAGGTTTTTGAAAAGCCACTTAGTATGGTAAAATCTCCTTATATGCTTTTAATAGTTTCTTATTTTGTTACACAATTTTTGGTAATTTTTATACCATCTCACGCTGGACTTGGACTTTTACTTATGGTTACTATGTATCCTATTTTGGTTAGGACTGGTGTTTCAAAATTATCAGCATTAACAGTTATTGGGACTTGTCAATATATTGACCATGGCCCTGGAAGTGGTAATGTTATATTAGCTGCTAAAACAGCAGGAGTTGATCCAGCTACTTATTTTGTTCAGTATCAATTACCAACTACTATACCTATTATATTAGCTGTTGCGATTGCTATTTATTTTACATCTAAATATTTTGATAAAAAAGATAATTTTGTGTTTAATAAAGATGAAATTGAAAAAGAACTTAGTGAAAATGGCGAAAATAAAACAAAATATCCGCCAAAAATTTATGCGATATTGCCAATAATTCCACTAATTTTAATATTAGGATTTTCAAAAGTTGTTGGAAGTAGCATAAAAATGAATGTTCCTGTAGCTATGATGATTTCTACATTTGCAGCAATTATTTTTGAAATGATTAGATATAAAAGCGTAATTGAAACTTTAAATTCTATTATGGTATTTTTTAAAGGTATGGGACATTTATTTGTAATAACCGTAAGCCTTATTGTATGCGGTCAAGTATTTGCTGCTGGGCTTTTATCAATAGGTTTTGTGGATACTTTAATTAATTTTGCAAAAGACGCTGGATTTGGTGTATTAGCAATAATTATATTTGTATCAATTTTACTTTCTTTATCAGCATTTTTGATGGGTTCAGGAAATGCAGCATTTTTTAGTTTTGCACCATTAATTCCAAATATTGCAAAATCTTTTAATGTTGAAACAATTATGATGATAGCACCTATTCAAATAATGACAGGATTTGGAAGATGCGTAAGTCCAATTGCACCTGCTATTTTAGCAGTAGCAGGAATTGCTAAAGTTAGCCCATTTGCGGTTGTAAAAAGAACAGCAATACCTATGATAGTAGCTGGTATTGTAAATATTGTTTGCACTTGTATTTATATTTAAAAAAAGGAGAGAATATGAAAACTAAAACAAAATTAATTCATTTAGGTCGTGGTCAGGATTTACCTGTAAAAGCAGTAAATCCTAGTGTTATGAGAGCTTCAACTATATTATTTAAAGACCATAAAACTTGGCAAGAATATCGTGAGCTTAGAAAAACGCAAAGAGTTTTAAGTTATGGTGCAAGGGGAACTGAAACTACTTTTGAACTTGAAAAATTATTATGTGAGCTAGAAGGTGGATTTAGAGCTTCGCTTTATCCAACAGGACTTGCAGCACTTGCTATGGTTTTATTAAATTATGCAAGTAAGGACGCACATTTTTTAATAACTGATGGAATTTATGGACCTGTTAGAACTATATGTGATTTGTTTTTAAATAAAGTTGGAGTAGAAGTTGAGTTTTTAAAAGCAGATGCTAGTGATGTTGAAAGTAAAATAAAGCTAAATACAAAACTTATTTTATGTGAAAGTCCTGGTTCTATTATGTATGAAATAATTGATGTTCCTAAATTATGCGAAATAGCACACAAACACAATATACCTGTAGCAATTGATAGCACATATTCAAGTGCATATTTATCAAATCCTATAAAACTTGGGGTTGATATTTGCGTAATTGCAGCTACAAAATACCTTAGTGGACATTCTGATGTTGTTATGGGTTGTGTGATTGTTAATGAAAAAGAATACAAAAATTTTAATGAATTACCAGAAGCTTTAGGTTTAACTACAAGTCCTGATGATTGTTATTTGGTTCTTAGAGGTATGAGAACTCTTGGAATTAGACTTAAAAATCACGAAGAAAATGCAGATAAGGTTGTTGAGTTTTTACAAACAAGAAAAGAAATTAAAAATATTTTTTATCCAAAATTACCAACCCATCCAAACAATGAAATATTTAAAAGAGATTTCATAGGAACTAATGGTATGGTAACTATAGAATTTAATTCAGGAATTAGCAAAGAACAAGCTATTAAATTTGTAGATGATTTAGAATATTTTTCAATAGGTGCTAGTTGGGGTGGATATGAAAGTCTTGCAACGGTTACTATGCCACCAAGAACTGCTACTAAAGTTGATAGTAATAGGGTTTTTGTGAGATTTCATATAGGTTTAGAAGACGCTAGTGATTTAATAGCTGATTTAGAACAAGCATTTAACAAAATTAAATAAAAGGAGAAATTATGACAGGTATTAGTGTATTTGATATGAGATTATTAGGTGATTCTTGGAGCACAAAAGCTATGCGTGATATTTTTTGTGAAGAAAATAGAATTCAAAAATGGCTTGATGTTGAAGCTGCACTTGCAAAAGCTCAAGCAAAGCTTGGCATTATCCCAGAAGCTGCAGCTACAGAAATAGCTAAAAAATCATTTTATAAATATATGGATATGGATTTTATATTTAATGAATATAAAAAGACAAAACATCCATTAGTTCCAACCGTTAGGGGCTTAGAAAAAGCTTGCGAGAATGGATATGGAGAATTTGTTCATTTTGGGGTAACTACTCAAGATATTATGGATACTGGGTTTGTTTTACAATTTAAAGAAGCTTTAAAGCTTATAAAAGATGATTTAAAAATCATAGCAAAATCTTTAAAAAAACTAGCAGTAGAGCATAAAAATACAGCTATGATGGGAAGAACTTTAGCGCTTCAAGCTCTTCCTATTACTTTTGGACATAAAGTTGCTATTTGGCTTGATGAGCTTAATAGACATTATGAAAGAATACTTGAATGCGAAGAAAGACTTTATGTAGGTCTTATAGTTGGTGCGGTTGGCACTAAAGCTAGTTTAAGTGATAAACATAATGAAGTTGAAAAACTAACAATAGAGAGTTTAGGATTAAAAGTTCCTTATATTTCTTGGCAACCAGCAAGAGATAGATTTATTGAGCTTGGATATGTATTAGCTAATATAAATGCTACATTTAATAAAATAGCTCATCAGATTTTGATTTTATCTCATAATGAAGTAAATGAAGTGGCTGAACCATTTGGCAAAGGTCAAGTAGGAAGCTCTACAATGCCACATAAAAGAAATCCAGCAATAAGCGAAAATGCTGTAACAGTTAGCAATACTTTAAAAGCAAATATTGCAATTTTAAGTGATATTGAAAGACACGAACACGAAAGAGATGGACAAGTATGGAAAATGGAATGGAAACTACTTCCTGAAATCTTTTTAATGCTTTCTTGTGTTCTTGATAATATGAAAACAGCTTTAGGCGGATTAGAAGTTAAAAAAGATTCAATGTTAAATAACCTTAATACTTTAAAAGGTTTTGTTTTAGCCGAAAGGGTTATGTTTGCATTAAGTGAGCATTTTGGAAAACAACACGCTCATGAGATTGTATATGAAAATGCTATGATTGGAATTGAAAATAATAAAACATTCAAAGAAGTTTTATTAGCAGATAGCAGAGTAAGAGAAGTTTTAGATGAAAAATCAATAGATGCTTTACTTGATGCTACTACTTATGTTGGATATGCACCAAAATTAGTTGATGAGTTTTTAGAAAAAATTAAAAATGCAGAGATTTTAAAGGATTAATTATGCTTTATAGTGAAAAATTAGCTGAATTTGTAGTAAATAAAAGTTATGAAGATATACCAGCTGATGTAAAAACTAGAGCAAAAGAATTGATGTTAGATACCATTGGAGTTGCTCTTGCGGGTAGCAAAAATGATGCTATTTTAAAAACCATTAAGGCATTTAAAGAAGAGAATGCTAATACAAGCATTTGGGGTAGTGAATTTAAGGCTACCCCACTTAATGCTGCTATGATAAATGCTATGAGTTCTCATATACTTGATTTTGATGATACTCTAACAGAAGCTATACTTCACGCAAGTGCTATTTTAACCCCGCTTTGTCTTAGTTATGGATTTTCTAAAACAAACGATGGTAAAAAAATATTAAAAGCTTTTATTATGGGTTGGGAAGTTGCAGGAAGAATTGGGGTTGCTAGTAATGGGACATTTCATAAAAATGGTTTTCATACAAGTGCCATAGCTGGAGTTTTTGGAGCAAGTGCTGCAGCTTGTGTTATCAATGATTTAAATGTTTCGCAAACAATCAATGCTTTAGGTTTTGCTGCTAGTTTTGCAGGTGGGATAAATGAGTTTTTAAGTAATGGAAGCAATTCTAAAATACTTCATATAGCAAGTGCGGTTTTAAATGGAATTAGAGCTTGTGAATATGCAAAAGCTGGTCTTTTTGCTCCTGTTAGTATTTTTGAAGGTCGTGATAATATCTTTAGAGCATTTGGTATAGAAGATGAATGCGATAAGACAAGGCTTGATAAAAATTTAGGAAAAGATTATATGGTAAAAGAAGTATCAATTAAGCCATATCCAAGTTGTCATTTCGCACACGGGCTTATTGATTGTGCTAAAGAACTTAAAAATGATGGTTTAAAGCCTGATGATATAAAGGAGATTTTGTGTTATGTAGATAGCGTTCCTATTTCTTTTATATGCGACCCTATAGATAAAAAACACAATCCAAAAACAGATTATGAAGCAAAATTTTCATTTGCGTATTTAATAAGTTATATGTTTATAGATGGTAAAGTGAATTTAAATTCTTATAATGAATTAAATCGTGAAGAGATTGTTAATTTTGCTAAAAAAATTAAATATGAAAAATATATTTCAGGTGGATTTCCAAAGTATTTTTGTGGTAAATTTAAAGCAACGCTTAATAATGGAAGCACTATTATTAAAGAAGTAAAAATTAATAAAGGTAATCCAGATAATGCTTTAAGTTTAGATGAATTACTTGAGAAATTTAATGCAAATGTAAATGATAAAAATCTTTCAGAAAAAATTAAAAAACAAGTCTTAGATTTAGAAAACATAAAAAGTTTTGAATAAATTAAAATTTATCGTTTTTAGATTATAATAATTTAAAAACGATAAAGGTTAAATATGTTTGTTAATAGAGAAAAACATTTAAAAACTTTAAACGATGAATTTAATAAAATTGGTTTTACTTTCACTATTCTTTATGGTAGGCGTAGGGTTGGAAAAACTAGACTTATTAAAGAATATATAAAAGATAAAAAAGCTTTTTATTTTTTATCAAGCCTTGAAAATATTAACATTACAATTAATAGAATGAAAGATGAATTAGCTAATTTTTATAATGATGATTTGTTAAAACAAATTCAAATAAATGATATTAAAACTTTATTTTTATATGTAGCAAATAAAATAGATGAAAAAATAATAATAGTAATTGATGAGTTTCAATATCTTGCAAAGCTTGATAATTCTATTCCATCGCAATTTCAGTATATTTGTGATGAGATATTTAAGAATAAAAATATTCATTTGATTTTATGTGGCTCAATTATTTCTATGATGTATGAATATACATTATCATACAATTCTCCTTTATATGGTAGAAGAACTAGTGCTATTAAGCTTGAAGCACTTGAGTTTAAGTATTTAAAAGATTTTTTTCCTAATAAAACTAAAAATGAGCTTATAGAAATATATAGCGTTTTTTATAGTATTCCAAAATATCTTGAGCTTATAAATGATAAAGGGGATATTTATGAAAATATTAAAGCAAATATTTTAAATCCAAATTCATATTTATATAATGAAGCTAGTTTTGTATTACAAAATGAAATTAATGAACCTATAACTTATTTTTCAATTTTAAAAATTATTGCTAGTGGAGAACATAAGATTGGAAATATTGCTAGTAAATTAGGTAAAAGTCCAAATAATATAACATCTTTTATAGATAAATTAATTGAGCTTGATATTATTTATAAAATTATTCCTATAACCGAACAAAATCCAGAAAAATCAAAAAAAAGTTTATATTTTATAAAAGATAATTTTTTAAGATTTTATTTTGCATATATATTTCCTTATAAATCTCAACTTGAACTTGATAATACAGATTATGTAATTAATATAATTAAGACAAGTTTTATGGAATTTATAAGTAGGGTGTATGAAGATTTAGCGATTAATTATCTTTTAAATACACATAAAGACCTTTTAAAATGCGGTAGATGGTGGGATAAAAATACAGAAATTGATGCGGTTGGGGTCGCTAAAGATTATTTAATAGTTGCTGAATGTAAATATAAAAATAAAGCAGTAGGAACTAATGTTTTAGAAGATTTAAAAGCAAAAGCTACTAAAATAGATAGTAATTTACCTATTAAAAAATATATTTTATTTAGCAAAAGCGGTTTTACAAATGATTTAAAAGCACTTGCTAGTGATGAAATACAATTAATTGAATTATTATAAATTTCGTATGTTTAAGGCATACGAAATTTAGTTTATAGGCTATATAAATTAGGCTTTCTTTGAGATATACAAGGCAAGGCTTTTCTAACTTCATCAATTTTATTAAAATCAATTTCAAATATTTGAATACCTTCATCAACGCCAAGTTTTATTTCTTCAAGTCCAAGTGGATTTATTAGACACGAGCGACCTGTGTAGATATTACCTGTTTGATTACTAGCACATAAATATATTGTGTTTTCTAAAGCTCTTGTTTTAGTAAGTAGCATAAAATGTTCATCTTTATATTTGCCATCTACCCAAGCAGTAGGAACTAATACAAGCCTTGCACCATCAAGTGCTAAAGTTCTAGCAATTTCAGGGAAACGAAGTTCATAACACACCATTATCCCCATTTTGCCCCATTTTGTATCAAAGGCTTTTATTTTTTCATTACTTGCATTTATATCTTTACTTTCATCATAGCTAAAAGCATCGTAAAGGTGAGTTTTTGAATATTTATGGATTATTTTGCCACAATCAGCAAAAATTACACTATTTTTAGTTTTTTCATTATCTTTTTCATAAAAGCCAAAAACAACTGCGATATTTAACTCTTTACTTTTATTAATAATGCTTGTTGCAAATTCTTCATCAATATTTTGAGCAATGGTATTAAAATTAATCCCTTCATTACTAGGCACAAAAGCCTGTGAAGTTTCTGGAAACACCACAAGCTCAGCACCAAAAGATTTTGCCTTTTGCATAAAATCAATAATTTTTTCAAGGTTAATTTTATAATTTCTATCGGTTTTTATTTGAGCTAAAGCAATTTTTAATTTATTCATCATAAACCCTCAAAATATTTGTTTGCACCTAAAATTTCGCCAAGTGGAATGCCTTTATCTATTTTTGCTTTTGTTTCAATTTCTCCGATTTGAACATTTATTGCTCTTTTGCCAAGTTCTTCAACATTATCAATATCTGGATTTAAAACCAGTATTCCATCATCATCAGCTACTATCAAATCTCCTGGATTTATAACAACATTATCAATAGCAATAGGAACATTAATTGAGCCTTCAATTCCTTTAATTCTAGTTGTTAAAGCACTAACATTTCTATACCAAACATTAACGCCAAGATTTTTAATAGCATTCAAATCAGTTACACAACCATCAATTATTACTCCACCAACTTTTTTGTGTCTTGCCATATAGCAAACTAATTCTCCAAAAGGTGCTCTTTCATAATCTTTATTAGTATCAATTATTACAATATCACCTTCATTTACGATATCAAATACTTTATGAACAGCAGTAGAATCAAGGTGTGGTATTCTAACGGTTATAGCAGTTCCTACTAATTTTTTTCCACTATGAAGTGGCTTTAAATTTCTAATAAAACCACAATCTTGCATATGTCCTATAGTTGAAGGGCAAACCTCTTTATAAAGATTAAGAATTTCATCTGAAACTTTACTAACTCTTTTGTTTAAAATAAACATTTTTTCTCCTTTTATTAAAATTAATTACTTTCTAAAGCATTGTCAGGTTTGACAAATAAATAAGCTATCATAGCAAGTGTTACAGGAATTATATTAAATAATATAGCTATATTCCATCCATATTTTTGTGCCATCCAGCCAACTAAAATAGGCGAAAACGCTGAACCTACATTTCCCCATAAATTCATCCAAGAGCTAACCGCTGCTGCTTGACTTCTACCTTTATCAGCTGCAACAGCCCAAGATACAACAACAGGAAGTCCTAAAAACCCAAAACCAAGACTTAAAAATAAAATACTAAGCATTGTATTTTCAACATATACAACTAAAAATAAGCATATATCAAATATTAAAAATCCAGCAACTGCTAAATAAGTTCTAGCTTTTTTAAAACTATTTGTAATTTTTAAAATCTTATCGCTTAATCCACCACCAAGTGCAACAAATATACAAATAGCAAGCCAAGGAGCTCCAGCGTAAAATCCCATAGCTTTTAAATCAAGTCCTTTAGCTTCTAGTAAGAATGTAGGAAGCCAAGTCATAAACATACCTGTCATATAAACACAAAAAAAGTATGCAATTCCAAGTGCATAAAATTCTTTATTTTTTAAGAATGCTTTCCAAGGAGTTTTTTTAATACCATCTACAAATCTTTCACTTTGAATATATAAAAGTTCGTCTTTACTAATAAATTTATTATCTTCAGGTCTTGATGAACTTATAAAATAATAAATCAAGGCGATTAAAATTCCAATCGCACCAAATACATAAAATACACTATGCCAACCATAATTATTGACAAGCCAAACAGATATAAATGGAGCAATTACTGGCCCAAAGTATGAACCTGCTAGTAAAAATGAAGCTGCTCTTGCTTTTTCTTTTTTACCAAACCAGTTATTATTAAATGCTGCATTGCTAGGATATATAGGAGCTTCTCCTAAACCAAATAAAAATCTAACTACTAAAAGTAGCATAAATGTTCCTGCAAGTGGCGTTAAAATAGTAAAAATTGACCATAAAATTAATGCAAAAATAGTCATAAATTTATTGCCAAATTTTTGAATTAAAATACCACTTGGAATTTGAGCTGCGGCATAAGCTATAAAAAATGCAGAATTTAATAAGCCAAATTGAGTTTTATCTATATTAAATTCTTGCATCATAAAACTAGCAACGACAGAAATATTTGCCCTATCCATATAAGCGATTAAGCCTATTAGGAAAAATACAAAGGCTATAAGCCACCTAAATCTCATAATTTCTCCTTTTTTTAAAATTAACTTATTTTCATTATATAAAAATAATAAAATTTTATTATTATTTTTTCTAAAATTAATAAAAATTTGTTACTTTTTGTAATATTTTATGAAAAAGTAAGAAAAATTAAGAAAATTTATTAAAAAAAATCAAAAAAATTATTATTTTAAGAAAATTTTAAAGATGGGGGGGGGGTATAATCAAATAATGATTTTTAAATAAAGGAGAAAAGATGAGCAATTTTGCTTTAATTTCGGTCTTAATAGCTTCTATTGCCTTAGTTGTGTTTTGTATTACAAAACTTAAAATCCACGCTTTTTTATCATTAAGCTTAGCAAGTATTTTTGTCGCACTTATAACTGGTGTTGATTTAACAAAAATCGGCTCTATTATTGAAAATGGAGTAGGTGGGACGCTAGGATTTTTAGCTGTTATTATTGGTTGTGGAAGTATCTTAGGAAAAATGCTAGAAGTTAGTGGCGGGGCGCAAAAAATAGCCCTATCATTACTAAATCTACTTGGTAAAAAAAGAGCTGATATTGTTATGATGTTGGTTGGATTTATTGCTGGTATTCCTGTATTTGTTGAGGTTGGATTTGTCTTATTAGTGCCTTTAGTTTTAGTTGTAGCTAAAGAAATAGGTGTTAGTAGAATAAAAATAGGCATAGCATTAGCAACTTCACTAATGACCGTTCATTGTATGGTGCCACCACACCCAGCAGCTACTAGCATAGTAGCTACTTTAGGTGCTGATATAGGTCAAGTAATTTGGATGAGTATAGTTGTGGGTATGATATGTGCTTTTATAGGTGGGGTTTTGTTTTTGAAATTCTTTGATTTTTCAAAAGATAATGAGATGAGTGTTTTTGATAATACAAGTTCTACTTACAACTCTATGCCAAGCACAGCAATTACTTATTTTACAATACTTTTACCTTTAGTTTTAATGTTGCTTAAGACTTTAGTATTTAAAGATAATGCAGTATTTGCATTCATTGGAAATCCTATTATCGCACTATTAATAAGTGTTTTTGTAGCATACTATACTTTAGGCTTAAAGCAAGGCTATTCTATGCAAAATTTAATGGAATTTAGTTCTAATTCATTTACGCAAATTGCTTCAATTTTATTAATTATAGGAGCAGGTGGAGCTTTTAATGAGATATTAATTGCTTCAGGCATTGGCGAAGCATTAAAGCAGACTTTAGGAAGTTTGAGTTTAAATCCTGTATTTTTAGCTTGGTTAATTGCTATTATTTTACATGCTAGTGTTGGAAGTGCAACGGTTGCTATGATTAGTGCAGCAGGAATTGTCTTGCAAATGGATAGTAATGTTAGTAAAGAAGTTTTATGCCTTGCAATAGGAAGTGGTGCTATAGGTTTTACTATCGTAACTGATAGCTTATTTTGGCTAGTAAAAGAAAGCTTAGGAATGAGCGTAAAAGCTATGTTTAAATATTTCACAAGTGCGACTTTAGTAGCAAGTATAAGTGGTTTAATCTTAAGCTATGTTTTATCAATAATTTTATAAGGAGTAACAATGTTAATTGAAAATCTAAAAGCAATGAAAGAAACAAGTTGGATTAATACAAATCTAAGCAATGATGTTTTGGGCGAATTAAATAAAGGTGCTATTAAGCTTGATAGAATTGATGATGCAAGGGCTAGACTTAATCGTTTTGCACCTTTACTTAAGATAATTTTCCCTGCTACAAATATTACTAATGGTATTATAGAAAGCCCATTAGCTTGTGTGAATAATTATAAAAAAGAGTTAGAAAAATTAAGCGGTGCTAGTATTCAAGGCGATGTATATGTAAAACTTGATTCGCATTTACCAATATCAGGCTCTATTAAGGCTCGTGGTGGAATATATGAAGTATTAAAACACGCAGAAGATTTGCTAATAGAAAATAATATGCTAAGCATTCAAGATGATTATTCAAAACTTGCCGAGCCAAAATATAAAGAATTTTTAAGTAAATATAAAATAGCAGTTGGCTCAACCGGTAATCTTGGTCTTTCAATAGGAATTATGAGTGCAAAACTTGGCTTTAAAGTAGAAGTTCATATGAGTGATTGTGCTAAAGAATGGAAGAAAAAAATGCTAAGAGAGCACGGATGCAGCGTGATTACTTATGAAGATGATTACGGCGTCGCAGTAGAGCAGGGAAGAAAAAGTTCTGAAAATAATCCGTATTGTTATTTTATAGATGATGAAAACTCGCATAATTTATTTTTAGGATATAGCGTTGCTGCAAAGAGATTAAAAGGACAATTGCAAGCATTAGATATTAATATCAGCAAAGATAGACCGCTTTACGTTTATCTTCCTTGCGGTGTTGGTGGTGGTCCTGGTGGGGTTGCTTATGGGCTTAAGGCTGAATTTGGCGATTGTGTAAAATGCTTTTTTGCTGAGCCAACGCATAGTCCTTGTATGATACTTGGACTTGCTACCGGAAAACATAATGAAATAAGTGTAGCTGATATTGGGCTTGATAATATTACGGCTGCTGATGGACTTGCTGTTGGTCGTGCGAGTGGTCTTGTAGGTAAAGTGCTTGAGCGTGTAATTGATGGAAGTTTTACGGTAAGTGATGAGAATATGTATAGATATTTAAGCTTACTTGCATCTAGCGAAGGTATTAAGCTTGAGCCTTCGGCTTTAGCTGGAGTTAAAGGCTTAATGATTTCTAATGAGCTTAAAACTGAACACAAAAACGCAATTCATCTAATATGGGCAACAGGTGGAAGTATGGTGCCAGACGCTGAAATGGCTGAATTTATTAAAACAGGAGATGAATTATTATAAAATAAGCCCTAAAATAGGGCTTATAATTACTTTACGCAACTATAATTTACAAAACATTTACCGAGGGCTTTATGAATCAACAAACAAGAACAGAATATATAAAATTAGTGCATTTTTTAGCACAAGCTTTAGGCAAGGATTATGAAATAGTTTTGCACGATATAAATGATGATGGAATGAGCATTGCAGAAATTGCTAATAATCACATAAGCGGAAGAAGTATTAATTCTCCTATTACAGGATTTGCACTTGAGCTTGTTAATAAAAAGATTTATGAAGAAAGAGATTTTTTAAGCAATTATAAAGCAAGTGCAGGTGGAAAAAATATAAGAGGTAGCACATTTTTTATCAAAGAAGGCAATAAATTAAGTGGAATGTTATGTATAAACTACGATAAAAGTAGAATGGAAAATATAGCAGCACAATTATTAGGTAGTGATATACCTGTAGAAGAAGCTGCTTATGAAGAAGTTTTGAGCCTTGATTTAAATGAGCTAATTCAAGAATTAACAGGGCTTAGCGTAAATGAGCTAAAAAATACTAATCTAAAACCAAAACAAAGGCAAATAATAGTAGATAAAATCTATGAAAAAGGTATTTTTAATATAAAAGGCTCAATTACAGAAATAGCTAATCTTTTAAATCTTTCAGAATCAAGCATATATCGTTGTATAAACAAATCTAAACAAAAATTTTAATCAAGCATAAACGCTTGATTAAGTTAAATTCCATTAGTATTTAGTGCTAAAATCTCAATAGTAATTAATATTAAAGGTATTTTTATGAAAGTAATTTTTGGCCCAGTTAATTCAAGAAGATTTAAAAAATCTTTGGGTATAGATTTAAGTCCTAATGAGAAATGTTGTAATTTTGATTGTTTATATTGTGAGCTTGGAAAAGCTAAATTAAAATATGAAAATAAATCAAATTTAAGTGTTGAATATATAATAAATGAGCTAAAAGAAGCTTTGAAAATACATAAAGATTGCGATTATATAAGCATTAGTGCAAATGGCGAACCTACTTTATATCCATATTTAGATGAATTGATTATAAAAATAAATGAAGTTAAAAAGAATGCAAAATCATTAATTTTGAGTAATGCAAGCACAATTTTTGATAAAAATATTCAAAAGGCATTATTAAATCTTGATAGCGTTAAATTAAGCATTGATAGTGTAAATCCTAAGGTATTTCGCAAAATTGATAGGACAAATATAGATATAAATAAAATAGTTCAAGGTATAAAAGAATTTAGTCAAATTTATAAAGGTGAGTTGATTTTAGAATGCTTGGTTTTAGATGGTATTAATGATGATGAAAAGGATTTTATTGCTTTAAATGATATTTTAAAGGATATTAAAGCAACTAGACTTGATTTAGGAACTATTGATAGACCGAGTGATTATAATGTAAAGGCTGCAAGTTTTGAGAAGTTAAGTAAATTGGCTAGTTTGATAACTAATATAAAAGTTAATATTATGAGTAGAAATACTAATATAAATAAATATGATGATTTGCTTAAAACTATTAGTTTAAGACCATTAAGCTCACAAGAAATTGATGAAAAAGATATAAAAATGTTAGATGAATTAGTAGATAAAAATATAATAAAATGTGTGAAAATAAATGATATTAATTTTTATAAATTAAACAAATCAAATTCTAATTAATATAAAAGCTATTGTGATTAATTTGCTTATTTTAAGTGTATTTATAAACTAAGTGCGTATGAAAGAAAAAGGGCTTGATTTTAACATCAAGCTTTGTTATATCAATATTAAAATTATTTAAAAAATATTCATACAAAAGCGAATAATTATATTTATTCATATAAATACAAATAATATTCTCATTATCTTCTATTAGTAAAGTATCATAAAATCTTTGATAATTTAAAGTAAAAATTTTATAAATATTTTTAAAAAATACTAAAAGTATAAAATTACAAACACTTATAAAAATATAAAATATACTTAAAAAATTATTTAATTTATATAATTGTTGTTTGCTTTGAATATTAAGACAGGTTTTATAGATTTTAGCATTTTTTAAATATATTGTTTTTTCTTCTTCATTAAGCTCATCTCTTTGCCTACAACTATGATTAACAAAATGAATAAAATCCTTATGAAAATATATAATATTAGGTTTTTTAAACTTATAATGCAAATATCTCTCATCAAAATATGCAGCAATAATAAATAAATTAATACTAGAAACCTTCATAGAAAAATTACCAATATACATAAAAACACAAAAGCAAATAAACAAAGCACTACAATGAACCAAGCTAGTAATATAAGCGTTTTTATCTTTTAAAGAAAATAAAGGCGTAAAATTACTAGAAGTTAAATATTCGCTCAAATTTTCTCCTTATTAATGTTTGCTTCTATCAACTTTAATTGCGATTTTTGTAAAATCACCCCTTATATTATCATCATCTATTAGATTTGTAATGACTGCTTTATATGTTTTATTTTCAGGTATAAAATAAAATCCAAGATATCTTATTGCTACATGAACCTTTTCATTTTTAATATTTATACTTATTCTACCACTTACTCTTGTATTTTCATTTGGTGTAGCGACTTTATCAAATACTAATATCTCATCACCATCTTTAGTAAGCTCATATATTTTAATATCGAGAGCAAGTGGATAATAAGGATTATTTCGTATATCATTTTCTAGTTTTTCATCGTATAAATAAACTGAATAAAAATCCTTACCTATTTTACCATAGCAAAAATACATAGGATAAAAAGCATAAAGTCCTAAATGCTCTCCTATATCTTTTCTTTGTGGCTTAAAGATTATTTCAAATTTAGTGCCTTTTTTGCTTAAATCAAATAAAGTATATATGGGAGTTTTTGGTGTTTTATCTTTATGAACAAATTCAAAAGCATTTAAACTAAAAACTAGCATAAGTAATAAACAATTTTTTTTAAACATAACTCTCCTTTATTTTTCATATCATAGCATTATTTAAGAATATTTCTTGGTTTGTAAATGTGTTTAAAAGTTAAAATATGATTTTTAAATTCTTAGAATTTACAATGGATAATTAAATATTTTTTATTGTTTAACATTTGCCTTTATTAGGAGTTTATAAGTTTAATATTTGTAAAATTTGAATACAAATTATTTAAGCTCATTTTTTCTCCTTTTTTAGATTTATTTCACAATGTAAAGATTTTAATTCAGTAAATGTATAAGGGTATGCCCTTGTGTAAAGATAATATGCGTTAGATACAATATTTGCAATACTATGTATATAAATTTCATATGTTGGATATGTATTATAATAGTAAATCTTATAAACCAAAAAATAATCTCTTTCTTTGTAATTTATCGTAAAAATTCTTTGTGTAAGCTCATGAAAATCTGTTGATATTTTTATTCTATTAGATTTTTTTATGACATCTAACAGATTTTTATTTTTAATAGGATGATTGCAAAAATCTTTTTCTATAAACAAAATATTTCCAATTTCACCTAATAAAGCTAAATAATTTTTATCATCTAAAACCACATCACTTATAGTTATATTTTTGTGTTTTTTTATGTATTTTTTACCCTTAATTTTACTTGCAAAATAGAGCTCTCCATTTTTATCAACTTCATAAAAAGAATAACTCACATCATTATCAACACCATAGATATTATCACGCCCTATATCTTTATAAACTTTTCTATCAAGCCCTAAATCCCAGCAGTATTTAAGAGTATCTTTTACTTCTTGGCTAGAGTATGGCTTAGTATCTACAATTTTTGGCTTTATTTTTATATCTTTGTATCTAAAAAAATTTTGCCAAAAATTATTTATTGATATCTCTTCGCAATCTACTGTGCATTTACGCTTATAACAATCAGTTGAGTTTTCTTGAATTACTTTTATATGTTCTATTAATTCTTTAGGATAGGTTTTTGAGTTTTCAAGACTAATGCTAAGCTCTTTTATTCTAGCTTTATAAGAATTTATAATGCAATTATTATCATCTTTGCAATCACTAATGCTTTTTAGAAATTCATCTTGGTCTTGCTTTATTTCTTTTGTAATATAAGGAAAGTTTTTATAAATACTATCTAGCTCTATTTTTAACTTATTTATTTGATATGAATAAATATTTGTAATTAGTAAAATCATTAATATTTTAAACATAACTCTCCTTTATTTTTCATATCATAGCATTATTTAAGAATATTTCTTGGTTTGTAAATGTATTTAAAAGTTAAAATATGATTTTAAATTCTTAGAATTTAAAATGGATAATTAAATATTTTTAATACTTTTAATGCGTTTTTATGAATATGAGTAGTTATAGTGAAATTAAGCTAGGAAAACCTAGCTTAATTTTTTAATGTAGTTCTTTCCAGATTGCGTTTTTCCAAGCATAAGCTAATATTGCTAATAATGCAAAATAAGCCATTATTTTGTATCCTAAATCTTCGCGTTCAGCTTTTTTACTATCTCCAACGCTAGTTAAATAAGCAACAACATCATTTTGAGCTTGTTCGTTAAGTCCAACTCTAGGCATTGCAGTTCCTGGAAGTTGTTTTTGAGTATCGTTTATAAATTTATGTAAATACTCATCTCCTTTGGCACGAATTATTATTGATAAATCAGGTGGCGTTGAACCCATATAATCTTTTAAATCTCCGCCATTTACTTTAGCAATAAAACCATCATATTTAACATCATGACATCTTCCGCAAGCTTCTTCAAAGATAACTTTTTTGTTCTCAAAATTAATTTTTGCAACTTTTTCGTTATCGCTTAATTTACCTGCATTTATTTCATTAGCAATTTTTGCTTTTTTTGCTTCAAGAGCAGCTTTTCCGATACTATTTAAATATCCTACTATATTAGCAACTGATTGAGCATTTTCATCACTTATACTGCCATCATCTTCTAAAAATGCTGTCATCATAGGATGTGGATTTTCATCATTATATTTTTTGTTATTTTTCATAGCAAGTGCAGGATTAAGAGAAATTGCCATTAAGAATTTACTATCATAAATAGCTCCTGATGTGCTTAAATCAGGATAAATAATACCTTGAGCGCTAATTCCATCATCAGCAGCTACTAATTCATCAAATTCAACTCTATGACAGCTAGCACAATTAGCTTCAAAATCAGCCTTTCCAGCTTCAACATCAGTTTTTAAACTAGCTATTTTATCAACATTAGCCCAAAGTTTTTTAGTATCTTCTAATTTTTTTGTAGCAAAATCAATATCATCTTTTTTACCACTTTCATTAGCTTTTTTTAATTCAACTTCAGCTTGAGCTATATCGCCTGCTTTAAAATCAAAATTAACTTCGCTAGTATGTTCGTGCATTTGTGAATGAGCGTAAGGCTCAACTCCCCAATAAACAATACCTGTGAATACAACTAATATTGCAAATATTTTTAACTCTTTCATTACTTAGCCTTTCTTTCCATAAGAGTAATTACTGGTAAAACTACTATTAATAATGCTAAAAATGTAACAGAAGCAATAGTTGCTATTGTATTATTAATTCCAACAGGAGGTAATTTACCATAAATAGTAAGAACAATCATATCAATTACTAATAGCCAAAACCATACAAAAAATGCTCCACGCTTATGTGCAGGCGCTACTACATTTGAGCGGTCTAGGAATGGTAATACAAAGAAAATTACTTGAGCTATACCAAAGCAAGCAAGACCAACTTCATAAGAAAATCCTCTTAAGATTTCATAACTCCATAAGAAATACCATTCAGGATAAATATGTGGTGGAGTTTTAAGTGCATTTGCTGGTTCAAAGTTAATTGGATCCATAGCAAAATCATAGTGAAAGCATACTAGATAAAAATAGAAAATCATAAATAAGCAAACATAAAAAATATCTTTACATAAGAAATCAGGCCAAAATGATATAACTTTCGCTTCTTTTTTCTTGCCAGCTAAATATTTTTCAGCTTCTAAATCAAAATCAATTTCTTCAGCAATTTCGTTATTTACATGTGGAAATCTTAAAGCATAAAAGTGAATTGCAACAAATGCAATAACAACTATTGGTAATAAGCAAACATGTAGCATAAAAAATCTATTTAATGTAGCATCTCCAACAGCGTAATCACCTCTAATCCATTCAACTAATTCAGGTCCTATGAAAGGAATACCACCAAAAAGATTAGTAATAACCATAGCAGCCCAATAGCTCATTTGTCCCCAAGGTAGCATATAACCACTAAATGCTTCAGCAGAGAATAATACGAATAATACCATACCGCTTATCCAAATGATTTCACGACCTTTTTTATAAGAGCCATAATAAATACCTGTTAATAAGTGTATATACATTACTAAAAATACTACCGACGCAGCAACCCCGTGCATATGTCTCCATAGCCAACCATATTCAACTTCTTGCATAATAGTTTTATTTACACTATCAAAAGCAAGTGCAACATCAGGTTTATAATACATTACAAGTAAAAGTCCTGTAATAAATAGTATTGCAAACATAGTAAGTAAAATTACTCCCATTGCCCATAAAAAGTTAATTTTCTTAGGAATCCAGTATTGTGTCATCATAACTTGCATAAATTTTTTGATAGCAAGTCTTTGATCTAGCCAATCAACAATTCCATTTGATTTTTCAAAATGTGCCATGATTAAGCCTTTCCTACATTTTTCATAATTTCTTCATACTCTTTGCCAACTTCTCCTAAAACTAATTTAGTTCCATCAATTGAAAAAGGTGGAATTTCAAGTGGTTTAGGAGGTGGTCCTGACATATTTTTTCCGCTTACATTAAATTTTCCACCATGACAGGCACAAACAAATTCTTTATCAGCTGAATGATATGCTGGAATACAACCTAAATGAGTGCATAGTCCAATTACTACCGTATATCTTGCATCTCCTGCTATTATATCTGTATTGCTTTGTTCCATATCACTTGATTTTTTTAGAATGAATATTGGTTTTTTTCTCCATTCAACAGTTCTTAGCTCTCCATCAGCTAAAGGCGATAAATCAACGGTTGTAAAACCTGCTGCTTTTACACTAGGAAGTGGATCCCAAGTTTTTTTCATACCCACTAGTGTAAAAACACCACCAACAGCCGCAGCAGCGCCTAATGTAAAGCCCATAAAGCTTCTTCTACTAGCCATACTTATCCTTTCATAAAATTTGAAAATAAATAGCTAGTTTAGTGAAAATTGGGTAAATATTACAAGAGTATATTATTATTAATAGTTTTGGAATATTATTTGCTATGGGATTTTTGCATTTTAATTTAAGGAGAGAAAATGGAATTTTATAAATCTAAACCATTGATTGTAAGTGCCTTAGCCGGTAGAGATTTAAGAAATAAATTAATTAGCTCAAACATAGCTAATATTGATACTCCTTTTTATAAATCAAG
Organism: Campylobacter sp. RM12642; assembly: GCF_020137635.1. Classification (NCBI taxonomy): domain Bacteria; kingdom Pseudomonadati; phylum Campylobacterota; class Epsilonproteobacteria; order Campylobacterales; family Campylobacteraceae; genus Campylobacter; species Campylobacter sp. RM12642. Next base: position 23,949 of record NZ_JACGAT010000009.1, on the reverse strand, counting down.
AGATATTGATTTTGAAACAGCCTTAAACGAAAATGCAAATAAACTTTACAAAACTACACAAAATGCACAAATTGCAGCTACAAATTTTATGCATTTTGGAAAAGGTATGAGTAATAAACTAGCAGTTACTAATGAAAGGCATTTACAACCATTAGAATTTGAAAACAGCGAAAATGGAACTATTTTTGCTAGAGATGGACATTTGCAAAGAAATGATGCAAATACCGTTGATTTAGATGTAGAAACAAGTGAATTAAGCAAAAACGCAATTATGATTAGTGCGCTTGATTCTGTGCTAAAAAAACAAAGTGAAGTTGTAAGAACTATAATTGAGAGTAGTTCTAAATTAAGTTAAGGGATAATTTATGGCATTTTTAAGCGATTTTGATATTAGTGGATATGGACTAAGCGCTCAAAGATTTAGAATGAATTTAATTAGCTCAAATATAGCTAATGCAAATACTACTAGAACAAATGAAGGTGGCCCTTATAGAAGGCAAGATGTAGTATTTAAAGCCGTTAATTTTGATGATGTTTTAAATGAAGAAATTAATTCTAAAAATAGTTTTTTTGAGTATGAAAATCCTTTAAATGACCCTGTAAATTTTCCTGAAGCAAAGCCTGCTGTTATGGGTGTAGTAGTAGATAAAGTAGTAAGAGATGATAAGGATTTTATATTAAAATACGAGCCAAATCATCCCGATGCAAATGCTAAAGGATATGTAGCATATCCTAATATAAATCCTGTTGTAGAAATGAGTAATTTAATTGAGGCAACAAGGGCTTATCAAGCAAATGTGGCAGCATTTACAAGTGCTAAAACAATAGCTCAAAGTGCTATTGATTTATTAAGATAGGAATTTAAAATATGAATAATATTAAAATCAATCCAAGTTTGATTCAAAGTATTGAAAATACCAAATCAAATTCTAATAAAGTTGATAATGGTTTTTCATTTGCAGATGCTTTAAAACAAGAATTAGAAGAGCTAAATAAAGAACAAATTGTATCAGATAAAGCTATGGCTGATGTAGCTACTGGAAATGTGAAAGATTTACATCAAGCAGCTATTGCTATTAACAAGGCTGAAACAAGTATGAAATTTATGTTAGAAGTTAGAAATAAAGCTATTAACGCATACAAAGAGATAAGTAGAACTCAAATATAAAAAATGCAAACACCTTACGAGCCTAGTAAAAAGACTTTTATAGTATTGTTTTTTTTGTTGCTCGCTTCTTTTTTTATTATTTTTTCTTTTGTTAGAAGCAAAACTAATGAAAGGAATGTAGGTAGTATTGAAAGAGGTGAGCGAGTAGGTGCTTTAAATGGAGATATTATTAGTGCTGATGGATATACATTAGTAACTAGTAGAAGAATTTATAGAGCTGAAATTGATATTAGAAGTATTAATTTAGATAAATTAGATTATTTTTTAAAATTATTTCAGATTTATGCCTTTATTGATGATAAAGAAATGAAAGATATTAAAGCAAGATTATTAAAAGCTTTAAAGCAAAAAAAGGTTTATAATTTTGTTTTATCAAAAGAAATTGATTCAAAAGCTGCAAGTTATTTACAAGAATTATCTAAAAAACTTTATGTTTCAGGATTTTTTAAATCCTTTAAAAATGCAAATGGAAAAGTAAGCACAAGAAGACTTGAGATAATTGAACATAAAGAAGAAAGAGTTTTTTCTAAAGGAGATATTTTAACCCCAATTCTTGGTTATTCTCAATTAAGTTTAGAAGATGGGATATATTCAAATATTCCAAAAAAAGGTTTGGAAAAATATTATGAGCAGTATTTAAGCCCTAAAAGTGATTATAAAATAACAGGTAGTAAGGATATTGGTGGAAATATAATTATAAATTCTGATAGCTTTTTAAGTGATAGAATTAATGGTAGTAATGTATATTTAAATGTAAATTTAAAGCTTCAAAAAGGGTTAGAAAATATAGCAAGTGTTGCTAGAAAAAATTTTGGTGCTAAGCAAGTAATAATAGGCATTTTAGATAGCAAAGATGCAAGTGTAATTGCACTAGCAACTAGCAAAAGGTATGACCCATATCATAGAAAAAGTGATTTATCGTATCTAAATACTGACGCTGTAGAATTTGAATACGAACCAGGCTCGGTAATTAAGCCAATTGCTTTTGCTAATTTATTAAAACTAAATCGCATAACCCCTTTTGAATGGGTAAAGACTTATGGCGGAAGAATGAAGCTTGATAAGTTTTACATAACAGATACACATCCTATGGATACTATGATTGCTGAAGATATTATAGTTCATTCATCAAATATAGGAATGGTTCAAATTTCTAATAAAGAAAATGTAAAAGAATTAATTAATGGTTATTTGGAATTTAATTTAGGAAATTTAACTGGTATTGACTTGCCTTATGAAAAAGCAGGTTTTATAAAAGATGCTAAAAAAACTTATGAAGTAGAAAAAAATACTATGGCTTATGGATATGGTTTTAGAACCACCTTTATACAACTTTTAGCAGCTTATAATGTATTTAACAATCGTGGAATTTGGATTAGTCCTAAAATTGCTAAATATTATAATGAAGATAAGGAATTAAAAGAAATATATACTAAAACAGAAAAAGAAGTCTTGCCACTTGAAATTGCAAAGCAGATGAATAGGATATTAATAAAAACTGCAAATCAAAAATCTTTAGCAAAATATTGGCCTTTAGGAATTAGCGTAGGTGGTAAAACAGGAACAGCAAGAATTAGCGTTAGTGGAAAATATGAAAGAGAATATAATGCAAATTTCTTCGGTTTTGCAAATGATGAAAACAATAGATACACAATTGGTGTTTTAGTAATGAGTCCTGATAAAGATAAAGAAGGATATTATGCAGCTCAAACAGCTTTACCTGTTGCAGCACTTGCTATTAATCAATTAATAGAAGATGGTTTTTTAAAGCCAAGTTATAATAGAATTGATTAATATTTATTTTATAAAATGCCCCTAAAAACGGATAAATAATGCAAAATATTAAAAATCAAATGATTTCATTTGCTAATGAAATATTAAAAAATTTTAATGGTGCTGTTTTAGGGCTTAGTGGTGGGCTTGATAGTGCTATTGTATTAAGAATATTAAGCGAGTGCGAAAAAAAGCCACATTGTCTTATAATGCCTACTAATATTTCAAATAAAACAAATCTTGATGACGCTATTAATTTAGCAAATAAATATGCTTTAAAATATGAAATTATAAATATTCAAAACATTTTAGATGAATTTATTAAAGCAAGTGGTTCTAATGACAAGGTATTAATAGGAAATTTTGCAGCTAGGATTAGAATGACTTTATTATATGATTATTCAGCTAAGCATAATTTATTAGTAGCAGGGACAAGCAATAAAAGTGAATTAATGTTAGGATATGGCACTATTTGGGGAGATTTAGCCTGTGCTTTTAATATTTTAGGTGATTTTTACAAGAGTGAATTATTTGAGTTTGCTAAATTTTTAGAACTACCTAATAATATAATTAGTAAAAAACCAAGCGCAGACCTTTATGAAGGTCAAGATGATGAGAGCGATATTGGTTTTACTTATACAGAAATTGATAAGTTTTTAAAAAATTATGAAAAAAATATAATTGATAATAATTATATAAAACTATTAGATAGAATAAATAAAAATAAGTTCAAAAGAGAAAATATAAAAATATTTAAAAGGTCATAAATATGAAAGAAATTTCTTGTTTTTTAAATGTAATTACAGAAGATGATAAAGAGTTTTTAATTAAATCATTAGATAATGATATAAATAGTATTAAATTATTAGAAGATAGTTTAAGTGAAATTTATAAAGGTTCTCGTATAGTTTTAACCAATAATCACACAGCAGCACACCATTTGGCTTTAAGTGCGATTGATTTAAAGCGTGGAGATAAGGTAATTTGCTCTGTAAATTCATTTCCAACAATTGCTCAAAGTATTAGATATTTTGATGCTGAACCTATTTTTGTAGATGTTGAGCTTGATAGTTTTAATATTGATATAAAGAGTTTAGAAGAAGCACTAATTAAACATAATCACAAGAAATTAAGAGCAGTTTTTGTAAATCATACCGCAGGACTTGCAGCAAAACTTGATGAAATTAGAGCTTTATGTGAAAAATACAATGTATCTGTAATAAATGATTGTGGTTTTGCACTTGGTATGGAGTATAAAGGCGAATTAGTAGGAACTAAGGATTTAATATCTTCTTTTGGGTTTAATGCTATGAGAAAAGACCCTGTGTTTGCAGGCGGATTTTTAGTAATTAATGATGAAAAAGTTTATGAAAGAGCAAAATTATTAAACTCAAATGGAATTTCATCAAATGCTTGGGGAGATGATGGCAATCTTGGATATTTTTATGATGTAACAGATATTGGACATGAGTATGAAATCACTAAAGTATGTGCGTCTTTAGCTTTATCTAAAGTAAAAAATTATAAATATTACTTAAAAAGAAGAAGAGAAATAGCAAATATTTATAATGAAGAGCTAAAAGGTTTAAAACATATTAAATTGCCTACAACAACCCCAGAACACACATTTTTAAGATATATCATAAAGGTTGATAAAAATAGAGATAATTTTGCTAAAAAACTAAAAGAAATGGGGATAAATACAGGAATTCATTTCATACCTTTAAATTTCTTAAGCTACTATAAACAAAAATATAATCTAAAAATCAATGATTTTCCAAATGCTTTAGCAAACTATGCTCAGATTTTATCAATACCAATTCACATAAATCTTAGCGATGAAGATGTAAAAAGAGTTTGTGATGCTATAAAAACTCTTGATTCAAGCTGGATTTAATGGGTTTTATTGATAGATATTTTTTTAATCCTAATTTATGGCAAAAGATTTTAATTTTCACTCTTTTGCCGTTTTCTTATATATATTCTTTTATTGCTAGTAAAAACTTTAAATCTACAAAGAAAAATGATTTTAAAATTCCAATAATTAGCGTAGGAAATATCAGTGTAGGCGGTAATGGTAAAACCCCATTTTGCAAGGCTTTAAGCGATATGCTTTATTCTATTTATAACGATGATATTTTTATTATTCTTCGTGGTTATAAACGCAAAAGCAAAGGTTTGCTTGTAGTAAAATTGCATAATCAAATTCTAAGCGATTATTTAAACGCAGGTGATGAAGCATTAGAACACGCTTTATTTACAAAAGCAAATGTAATTGTTAGTGAAGATAGAATTAAAGGTATTCAAAAAGCACTAGATTTAGGTGCAAAATGCGTTATTTTAGATGATGCTTTTTCTAAGACAAATATAAAAAAATTTGATATTTTATTAAACTCAAATATAAAATATAAATATAATTTTACCCTTCCAAGTGGAGCTTATAGACTTCCTAAAAGTTATGAAAAATTTGCAGATTTTAATGCTTATCAAGATTTACATTTTAAAAGGACTTCTTTTATTCAAGACATTAAAGAAGATATGATTTTAATATCAGCTATTGCAAAGCCTTTTAGATTATTGCAATATAAAGATTTAGTAAAAGCTTATTATTTCTATAACGACCATTCAAGCTTTAATAAAGAAGAGCTAATAAATCTTATGCAAAAGCACAATGCAAAATATATTTTGCTAACTAAAAAAGATTATGTAAAAATAAAAGATTTTAATTTAGAAACTATATTAATTGATGAAGAATTAATAATTTTTGATGAGTTAAAAACAGCTATATTTAATTATTTAAAGGAATTTAATGTATCTTATAAAGACAACTAGCAATGATTTAGAATTGCTTAAAAAAATTGCAAATAAAATAATCAAAAAAGAGCTTAGCAAGTGTATTCATATTGCTAAAATTACAAGTATTTATAAATGGGACGGAAAAATTATTAACGATGATGAGTTTAGTTTAGAAATAAAATCAAAAAATATAAAAAAGGTTTATAAAATAATCAAAAAACACCATAATTACGAATGTTTTGAGTTTGTGTATTATAAATTTAAAGCAAAAGATAAGTATTTAGAATTTTTAAAGGAGAAATAATGATATTTTATTCAAGTAGAGATGAAAACATTACAAGTGATTTTGCAAATGCACTTAAAAATCCACTCTCAAGCGATGGGGGATTGTTTTGCCCTAGTAAATTGCAAGTATTTAATAAAGATGAATTAAAAGGTTTGGGTTATAAAGAATTTGCTAAAAAGATTTTTTCAAGTTTGAGTGATGATTTGAGTAATTTTGAAAAGAGTTTAGATGAATATTTAGATTTTGATACTAAAGAGCCTTTTGTTATCAAAAAACTTGATAGTAAAACTGATATATGTGAATTATTTCACGGAAAAACTAGAGCTTTTAAGGACTTAGCATTAGCACCACTTGCAAGACTTATGGATAATGATAAGCATTTAATTATCTGTGCTACTAGCGGAGATACAGGCCCAGCAACTCTTAGTGCATTTAGTAAAAACAAAAGTTCAAAAGTAGTTTGTATTTTCCCAAAAGGAAAAACAAGTGCTGTTCAAGAGCGTCAAATGGCTAATGTAGATTATGGTAATTCTTTAGTTTTAGCAATTGATGGTAATTTTGATGATGCTCAAAGCACATTAAAAAATCTATTAAATGATAAGGAATTTAAAGAAATTGTAAAAAATCAAGGCTTAAATCTAAGTGCTGCAAATTCACTTAATTTTGGAAGAATTACTTATCAATTGCTATATCATTATTATCTTAGTCTTCAATACAAAAACCCAATAAATGTGATAATTCCTAGTGGGAATTTCGGTAATGCACTTGCTTGTTTTTATGCTAAGCAAATGGGTGCAAATATAGATAAAATCAAAATCGTAAGCAATGAAAATACAATTCTTTATGATTTCTTTACTACAGGTGAATATGATTTAAGAAATCGTGAGTTTAAATGCACTTATTCTCCTGCTATGGATATTTTAAAATCATCAAATCTTGAACGCTTAATGTATTATTTTTTCGGAGCTAGTAGAACTAAACAATTATATTTAAGTCTTGAAAGTGATAAATATTTTAAAATTACTAAAGATGAACTTGCTAGATTAAAAGAACATTTTATAGCTTATAAATGCAGTGATACCGAAACTTTAGAAAATATTAAAGCTTATAAAAATTATTTATTAGACCCACATACAGCAACAGCTATTAATGCTCTTGATGATAGTTTTAATGTGATTTGTTCTACTGCTGAATGGACTAAATTTACCCCTAGTATTCAAAAAGCTTTAGGTATATTTAAAGATGAATTAAGTGGCATTAAAGATTTGGCTAAAAAGTATAATTATAAGCTGAATGATAGTCTTTTAAATGCTTTAAATTCAACTAATTATTATGCAAAAGATATAAAAGTAGATGAGATTAAAAAAACAATAATAGAATGGATAAAACAATGATTATAATTCCTGCTAGACTTAAATCAAGTCGTTTTAGTGAAAAGATTTTAGTGCCAATCAAAGGCATTCCTATGTGTATTTACACAGCTTTAAATGCTAGTAAGGCTGATAGGGTTGTGATTGCCACTGATAGTTCTAAGGTATTAGAATTGGCAAAAGAATATAATTTAACAGCTATTTTGACAAAGCAAACTCACGAAAGTGGGACTGAAAGATTAGCTGAATGCGTTGATATTTTAGGTCTTAATGATGATGAATTAATTATAAATCTTCAAGCAGATGAGCCTTTATTTGAGCTTAGCAATTTAATTAAGTTTAAAGAATTTTGCAATGAATTTAAGAATGAATTTTTTATGGCGAGTTGCTATACTATAAAAGATACTCCAAGTGATGAAAATATGGTAAAAGTAGTCCTTGATACTAAGCAAAATGCTATATATTTTTCAAGAGCACCAATTCCTTATGATAGAGATAAAAAGGGTGTAAAATACAATCATCATTTAGGCATATATGCTTATACAGCTAAGTCTTTAAAAGAATTTATAACTCTTAAATCAAGCTTAGAACATATTGAAAAATTAGAGCAATTAAGAGCTATTGAAAATGGCAAAATCATTAAAATGTGCGAGATTAATACAAAGTCTTTTGGTATTGATACAAAGGCTGATTATGAAAGATTATTGCAGGTTTTAGAAAATGACAAATGAGCTAATTTTAGCCATTATTAGTATTGTATTTTTTATAGTTTGCATTATTTTTTATATTCGTTATATAAATATTTTTAAGAGTGAAAGCTCGCTTAAAAACGAGTTTTTATCTCTTGCTAAAGATAAAGAATATTTGAGTGTTTTGAGTGAGAATTTAAAACAAGAATTAAATAATTATAAAAATAATTTAGTGCAAATTGAAAATGAAAGAAATAATTTAAATATTCAAAACTCGGCTTTAAGCGAAAAAATAAGTAATCTTGAAAATGATTATAAAGAATTAAAAAACGAGAATAATTTTATAAATGCTGAAATAGCAAACAAGCGTAATCAAAATGAAATTCTAAATACAGAACTTTCAAGGCTAAATGAAGAGCTTAAAAATACTAAAGAGCAATTTGAAAAAGAGTGCGAAAACTTAAAAAATACAAAAGATATTTTAGATAATTTATCTTCTAAATACCATTTAGAAAATGCTAAAAACGAAGCTTTAAACGAAAAAGTAAAATTGTATGAAAACAATTTAAAATCTTTAGAAGAAAAATATGAAAATACTTTAAAAACCTTAGAAAATAACCTAAAAGAGCAAAATGAAAAAAGCTCAAAATTAATTTATGAAGAAAACACAAAAGTATTATTAAATAATTCAAATGAGCTTTTAAACAAGATTTTTAGCCCTTTAAAAGAGCAAATTAGCGAATATGAAAAAGCTTTATTAAAGCAAAATACAAGCATAGAAAATAATATAAAAACAATGTTTGAAACAAGTCAGAATTTAGGCAAAAAGGCTGATGAATTTGCTAATATTTTAAAAGGTGATAAAAAAGCTCGTGGGGATTTTGGAGAGATTATGCTTAAGCAGTGTTTATTATCTAGTGGGCTTATTGAGAACGAGCATTTTTTTATGCAAGAAAGCTTTAAAGATAGTGACAATAATACAAAAAGACCAGATGCGATTGTGTATTTTGAACCTAACAAATGCGTTATTATTGATTCTAAGTTCTCTTTACCAAGTAGTGATAATTTAGAAGTTTATAAAGATGAAATTGCAAATAATTTAAACGCTAGGATAAATGAACTTGCGAAAAAAGATTATGAATTAGCAGTTGATTTTGCAAATGAATATGTGATTTTATTTGTGCCTTATCAAAATATTTTAGATTTAGCCTTAGAAAGTGATTCGCAGATTTTTAAAAAAGCCGAAGCTAAAAAGATATTTTTAGTAAGTCCTACTACGCTTTTTATGGGACTTAAAATGATTTATTTTGGCTGGAAAAACTATGAAGTAAATCAAAATGCTTTAAAAGTCTTTAATGAATTTGGTAAATTTTATGATAAATACGCTAGTTTTTATGAAGATTATGAAAAATTAAAAAAACAATGTGAAAATGGTTTTTTAAAAATTGATACTCATTTATATGGTAAAGGTAGTATTAGTTCTCGTTTAGAAAATCTAAAAGCCTTAGGTATTAAAAACAAAAAAGAATTAAGCGAATTAGCAAAAGATTTAAAAGATAGTGAAATTACTAGATTGATTGATGAAAAATAATTAAAGTATTAATTATTTTTAAAAGTTTTATGAATTAAATAATAAATTATAAATCCTTTTAAAAGTTCTATTTTAAGGGGATTTTTTTAAAATTTTTGAATTGTTTTTTTAAAAAAATTTGTTATTATTTATAAGCATACATTTAGGAGAGAAAATGATTTTTTTAATACCATTAATTATATTTATAGGAATACTTTTTGGGATTGATTACATATATTTTCAAGATGATGATAATAATGTAAAACAAGAAAAAGTTATAAAAAAACAAGAAGTAAGCAATGTAGATGAATATATCAAAAAGTATACAAAATGATAAAACAAGCTTTAATTGATACTTTTGCCGTTGCTGTTGCTTATATAGTAATTGGTATTGCATTTGGCATTCTTGCTTATTCAAATTCTTTTAGTTTTTTTGAAGTTTTTGTGGCTGCTGTTTTTGTTTTTTCTGCATCATTGCAATTTTTATTATTATCTTTACTTAGCTCGGGTGCTAGTTTAGTAGAGATTTTAATAGCTTCAAGTTTGCTAAATCTTAGACATTTTTTCTATGTTTTAGGAGCTTTAAAATATTTTAGAGATTTAGGCTTTATAAAATACTATGCGATTTTTACTTTAACTGATGAGAGTTTTGCCTTACTTAGTGCAAAAGATTATGATAAAAAAACTGCCGTATTAATTCTAACTTTTAATCATTTTTATTGGATTTTTGGTTGTATTGTAGGGTATTTTATAGCAAGTTTTGCTAAGGCTGATTATAGTGCTTTAGGATTTTCTTTAAATGCTTTATTTATAGTTTTAGCTTACGAACTTTACATAAAACATAAAGAAAATAAAGTATTTTTCATAGCTTTAACTCTTGGGCTTATAGGTTTATTTTTCATAGATAAACAATATATGATGTTAAGTTGTATTTTTTCAGGAATTTTTATATTGATTTTAGGAAAGAAATTATGTCTTATACGATGAGTGCTTTATTAATTGCTGGTTTTAGTGCTGTTGTTTTAAAGGCTTTAGCTTATATATTTTTTGGGACAAAAAAACCAAATGAGCTTTTAATGTATCTTGAAAAACATATGCCACTTTTGATTATGGTTATCTTAGTTTGCTTTTTATATAAAGGATTAGATTATGAAAACCCACCTTATGCAAGTGATTATTTGGTGGCTGGGCTTGTTGCCTTAATCTCTCATATAATGTTTAAAAAAGGTTTTATTAGCATTATTTTAGCAACTTGTGTTTTTTATGTTTTACACGAAATTATTTTTTAGGAATTTACATTGAGATATAGTGTTTTATTACTTAGTTTATTGTTTTTGAGTGCTTGTGGTGGTGGCGGTGGTGCTGCTAGTGTAGAGCCAAATAATTCAAATAATCAAAGCACAATTAATAAAGATTATACAAATTATTTGCCTACTGCTAATTTTAATTTAGAAGATAGTTTATACAATAGTAGTTATTTAAAATTCACACCGCAAAATTCTTCATCAATCTATGTTACAAATATAGGCTTTAGCTCTAATTGGAATCAAGGTTTTTTAGGAACAGGAATAATCTTAGCTATCCTAGATACAGGGACAAGTGATTTAAGCAAATTAGCTTTTAATAATCATTATGAATATAAGGAAGTAGATAGAGCGCATTGGAAATCACTAGATTATAGATTAAAAAATACTAATTTTACTGCTAACACTTACAAAAGTTCTGTTTTGATTAATGAAAAAACAAACGCAAATGCAACTCATGGAATGCTAGTAATGAGTACTGCAAGTTATTTAGCAAAGGATATAAGGTTTGCTAATGTGCCTTTACCTTTACTTGATTCAGATGGAAATAAGTTAAGTTCAGGAGATGATGTAAATCTTGCTGCTACAATTGATTATTTATCAAATAGCGGGGTAAGGTTTTTTAACCGCTCATTTGCAAGAACAAAAACAATAGATACTAGTGAAGATAATATCGGGGTATTTTATCCAGCGATTATGCAAAATAATGCTCTTGTAGTTAGTTCAGCGGGAAATGAGGAAACAACAGGAGATTTTTCAGCTCATGCTTTACCTATTAATAGCCCACTTAGAAAAGGTTGGATAATTGCACTTGGTTATTATGATAAAAAACCAAATAAAGATTACAAAGATATTTATTATATTATGGATAATGGGGTTAGAAAATATGTATATTCTGCAGGAAATACTTGCAAAAAATACGGAATTGATGATTGTATAGCAGCTCCTTTTTTAATAAATAATAATGCAGGAACTAGCTTTAGTGCCCCAGCTATTTTAACTCTTGGTGCTTTAATTTATGAAAAATATCCTTGGATGAGTAATGATAATATTAAAGAGAGTATTTTTACAACGGCTTATAAGGTTTATGGAGCAAGTGAAAGCGAAGTTAAAGCTCATTTTGGAGAAGGCATTATAAATCCAGCAAAAGCAATGAATGGAGTTGCAAGTTTAAGGCATGATTTTAATGCTAATGTAGATATAGATAATTTATATGTATTCTCAAATGATATTAGTGGTAATGCAGGGCTTATTAAAGATGGGATTGGAACTCTTGCTTTAAGTGGAAAAAATACTTTTACAGGAGATATAAGTATTAAAAAAGGTGTTTTGTGGCTTAGTAATTCAAATAAAGCTAGTATCACTAATAATTCTATATTAAGAATGAGTAATGCTAGTGCTGCAAATTTAACCAATAATGGAATTTTAGTTAATGAAGGAATGGAAGTTAATAATCTAAAATTAGCTAATACAAGCGTAGTTTATACAAATATAGGCGAAAAATTTAATGTAATTAATAAAGCTATACTTAATGGGGATTTAAATGTAGTTGGGGTTAAATACGGCTATACTTTAAATAAAGAAAGAGAAAATATCTTAACAGCAGGAAGTATTGAAGGTGAGTTTAAAAATATAAAACCAAATTCTACATTTTTGAAATTAAGCGAACCTATATATGATAAAAATAATTTAAGTATTAAGGTAGATAAAATTGATGATTTAAATACTTTACCTGAATTAAATGCTTATGCTAAGAAAAATTACACAAGTTTATTTTCAAAATTTGATAGATTACTTTATGAAACAAAAAAGCCTGATTTACCATTGGATAAGGCAAATTATAAAGAAGTGAATTTAAATGGTAATTTAAGTGAAAATGAGTTTTTAAAATACAATATGATTGCAAATGCGATAATAAATACAACAAAAGATGAATTAGCATCTACTACGAAATTATTATTTGCAGAAGATATTTATACAAACTCAATTTTAAATATCGCAAGGATAAAATCACTAAATAAAATAAGTTTTGATAATTTTGGAGTAAGTTATAATTACAATAAAATTAGTGATTTAAAAGAAAGTTCAAGTGAATATAAAATAGCTAATAATTTTGATAATTTAGGTCTTGCTTTTGTTTATAATGACGCTAGGATTTATAATGATAATTTTAAAAACAATTCAAGAACTTTAGGCTTTTTAGCAGGTTATAAAATAGATTTAGATGATTATTATTCTAAGAATTTGATTTCGTATTTTGATATTAAAAATAATGCAAATAGATTTGATTTAAGCTCAAAATTTAAAAATAAAGCCTTTTTAATCTCAAGTGAATTAGGATTAAATAATAATATTAGTCCTTATTTTAGGTTAAATTATTTAAAGTATTTTCAAGATAGTTTTAGTGAAAATAGCGGTTTGTTAGCCTTGTCGTTTAATAAATTTAATAAAGACTTTTATTATGCTAATTTAGGGATTAATTCTAATTTTGCTTTTAAAAAGCTAAATCTTAAAACTTATGCTGATTTAGAATATAATTTCAATAAAGATTATTATTTTTTAGCTAAATATGATTTTTCTGATGAATTAAAAATATCAAATGGCTTTTATAAACAATATTTATTTAATTTAGGTATTAATTTATCTTATCGTTTAAATAGTAAAATTAATTTTAATTTTGATTATAATAATTCATTTGCTAAGAATTATTTTGCAAATAAATTTAATTTAGGATTTTTATATGAATTTTAAACTATCATTAATTGCTTCTATATTTTTATTAAGTGCTTGTGGCGGTGGTGGAGCTAATACTCAAACTCCTAATATAAAATCTTCACAAGATACTTCTATTTCAAGACCACATAAACCTACAGCTAAAGTATCAACTAATGAGAATTTTCAAAACATAGTTGAAAATGCCAAAATAACTTCGGATTATTCTAATTTGCCTGTAATTAATACACCTAAAAAAACCAATATAGCCACTAAGTTAAACACTAAAACTGATACTGCTACTATTAGTGTTTTTGCTAAGCTTTATGATACAAATTTAGCTACTTTTCAGAGTGCAAATAATCCATCAAACTATTCAAACAAAGAAGTTTCAAGGTCAAATAACAATCAAACTAGCTATGGATTTAGTTCTAATTGGAATCAAGGCTTTTTAGGAAAAGGAATAATTATTGGGGTAAATGATTCGGGGACTGATGATTTAAAAAATGTCTTAGTAAATAAGTATTTTGATTATAAAAAGACAAATCACACTAAATGGAATTCATTGGCAAATAGGATAGATGATGATAATTTTATAAGTAAAAACTATTCAAATTCTATTTTAAAAGATAGTAATAATAGCCCTATTTTACACGGCAAAAATGTAATGAATACTGCAAATACAATTGCAAGTGAGATTAAATTTGCAAATATAGTAAATCCAATAAATGACAATGAAAAGGGCGATAATATTAATTTAGCCGCTACAATTGATGCTTTATCAAATAGTGGAGTTAGGTTTTTTAATCAATCTTATGAATATAGTAATTTAGATTATTCAAGTCCAAATACAGGCATATTTTATACAGCAATTATGAAAAATAATGCTTTAGTTTTTAATGCAGCAGGTAATATTACTGATAATATTAATAAGCCTTTTACAACCCACGCAATCCCACTTGATAGTCCTTTAAGAAAAGGTTGGGTAATTGTTTTAGGATATAAAACAGATACTGCAAGAGCAGATGAATATGGTAAGCATTTTTACATACAAGATAATGATGGAGCAATTAAAGAAGTTTTTCATCACGGAAATACTTGCAAGAAAAATGGTTGGGATGATTGTATTTCAGCTCCTTTTGAGATAAATGGAATTGAAGGCACAAGTTATAGCACCCCAATAACTGCTAGTGTGGCGGCTTTAATTTATGAAAAATACCCTTGGATGAGTAATGATAATATTAAAGAGAGTTTATTTACAACCGCATTTAAGGTTACAAGCACTACAAATAATGCTGATGATATTAAGGCTCGTTTTGGGGTAGGGATTTTAAATCCTACTCGTGCTATGAATGGGGTTGCTGAGTTTAGAAAAGACTTTTATGCTAATGTGGATTTAGATAATTTATATGTATTTTCAAATAATATTAAAGGTGATTTTGGTCTTATTAAAGATGGAATTGGGACTTTAGTATTAAGTGGGGATAATACTTTTAAAGGTAATAGCGAGATTAAAAACGGCACATTGTGGCTAACTGGCAAGAAAAATCAAGCACATTTTACAAATACAAATGGTGTTTTAAGAGTAAGCAATACAACTGCAAGTGGTATTACAAATAATAGTGTTTTAATAAACGAAGGTTTAACTTTAGGTAGCCTTGAATTAGGTTCAAATAGCAAGATTTATTCTAATTTAGGCGAGAGTTTTAGAGTTTTAGGTAATGCTAAATTAGACGGGGAATTTAATTTAGTAGGTGTTAAATCAGGTGCAAATATAACTCAAGGTCAAAATGTAGATATTCTAACGGCAAGAAGCATTGAAAATAGATTTAAATCGGTGCAATCATTAGTAACTTTTTTAGAAATTAATGAGCCAACTTATACTAATAATAAAGTAAGCGTTATGGTTAAAAGAATTGATTTGAATAAAATTAATAATTTAAATGATTTTGCAAGCAAAAATTATCAATTATTGTTTAATCAACTTGATAATTATTTAGAATACGAAGTTGGTAAAAGAGATAAAACAAGCGATGATTTAGCTTATAATAATATTAATTTAGATGGGTATTTAAGTGAAGCTGAATACAATTTAAGAAGAGCTGATTTGTTTTATGCTAGTATTTTAAATACCACTCAAGACGAATTAGCAAAAAATACAAATAAGCTTTTTGCTAATGATTTATACGATAATAGTTTAATGAATATTGCAAAGGTTAAAAGTATTCAAGCAAATGATTTAAAAGATGATTTTAATATAGAACAAAGCTATAAATATAATAAAATTAATTCTTTAAAAGAAAGCTCGAATGAGACTTTAATTAGCAATGCTTTAATAAAAGATGATTTTAAATTCGCTTTAGGTTTTGTTTATAATAATTCAAATATTTATAATGATGATTTTAAAAACAATGCAAGAACTCTTGGCTTAATTGCTAATGCGAATTTTAATTTAGATGATTTTTATATCAATAATAAATTAAGTTATATTAATACTTTAAATAAGACAGAAAGATTTGGCAATTATGCGAAATTTTATGATAATTCTTTAGCATATACTTTAAAATTTGCTTATAAATTGAATGATTTTTATCCTTTTGTCGCTTTAAATGGTATTTTTTATAAACAAAATTCTTTTAATGAATTAGGCAATGATTTTAGCGTAAGTGTTAATAACTTTAAAAAGTTTTTTACTTATTCAAATATAGGACTTGAGTATAAGAAAAATTTAAATTATTTAAACTTGTTAGCTAGTGTTGATTTAGAATATAATTTTTACAAACATTATTTATTAAAGGCAAAAAATATAAGCTATCAAAATAGCATTGATATTAGTAATGGTTTTTCAAAAAAACTATTAACTAATATTAATTTAGGTTTAGGTTATTCTTTTAACGATAGGCTTAATCTTGGGATAAATTATAAGTTAAATTATGCTAAAGATTATTTTGCTAATAAGTTTATGTTGGGTATTAATTATAATTTTTAAAGGAGCTTTAATGAGAGTTTTTAAGTTTGGCGATAATATAGATACAGATTTAATCATAGCCGCAAGATATTTAAATACAAGTGATGAAAAAGTATTGGCTAGTTATGTTATGGAAGATGCTAGGCCTGGATTTTTTAAAGAAATTAAAGAAAATGATTGCATAGTTGCAGGAGAGAATTTTGGCTGTGGTTCTAGTCGTGAGCACGCACCAATTGCTATTAAAGCTGCAAATATTAAATGTGTAATCGCAAAAACTTATGCGAGAATTTTTTATAGAAACGCATACAATACTGGACTTTTAATATTAGAGTGCAACGATACTGATAAAATTGCAGAAAATGATGAATTAGATATAGATATTACAAACGGAATTATTAAAAATATCACAAAAAACGAAAGCTATAAAATAAATCCAATCCCTGTATTTATGCAAGAATTATTAAATGCGGGTGGTTTGATTGAATACGCTAGTAAGGTTGCAAAATGAATAAAATTTGTGTAATTAAAGGCGATGGAATAGGCCCTGAAATAATTAATGAAGCTATAAGAGTTTTAAAAGTAGTTCGCCCTGATTTAGAATATACTGAATGTTTAATGGGTGGGGCTGCGATTGATGAGGTTGGAGTTCCTTTACCACAAGAAACTATTGATGTAGCATTAAATTCTAATGCAGTTTTATTTGGTGCAATTGGTGGAGAAAAATGGGATAAGCTAGAACGCCATTTAAGGCCTGAGAGTGGATTATTAGCACTTAGAAAAGCTTTAGGAGTATTTGCAAATCTTCGTCCTGCTTTTGTATATGATGGACTTGAAGAGCTTAGCACTATTAAAGCTAGTGTTGTAAAAGGCGTTGATTTACTTGTAGTAAGAGAATTAACGGGTGGAATTTATTTTGGACAACCTAGAGAAAAATTAGAAGATAGAGCTTATAATACAATGGTTTATACTCGTGATGAGATAATTAGAATTGCAAAAATTGGTTTTGAAAGTGCAATGAAACGCCGCAAAAAATTATGTATGGTAGATAAGGCTAATGTGCTTGAAACTTCAGCTTTATGGAGAGAAGTTTGTGATGAATTAGCTGTAAATTATCCTGAAGTTGAATTAAGCTATATGTATGTAGATAATGCTGCTATGCAACTTATTAAAAATCCAAAGCAATTTGATGTGATTTTAACGGAGAATTTATTCGGAGATATTTTAAGCGATGAAGCTAGTATGGTAGTTGGCTCAATCGGACTACTTGCAAGTGCTAGTATAGGTGGAAAAGTTGGACTTTATGAGCCAATTCATGGAAGCGCTCCTGATATTGCTGGTCAAGGCATAGCAAATCCAATTGCTACAATTTTGAGTGCTGCTATGATGTTAAGATTTGCATTAAACGATGAAGTATCAGCATCAAAAATAGAAAACGCAGTAAAAAGAGTAATAAGCGAAGGCTATGGATGTGCTGATTTAGCTAATGCAAAAATTAAACTTAATACCCAAGAAATGGGCGAATTAGTAGCGAAGTATTGCTAATGCATACTATAACAGAAGCAAAGATTTATGAAGAACAAGGGCTAAGAGAAGAAGCCCTTGAAATATATAAAAATATTTTAAAGCGTGATAAAAACAATCAAGCAGCTAAAGAAGGCATTTATAGATTAAGTGGTGCTAAGGTTCATAAACTTGAGCTTAATTTATTAATGTATGATTTTTTTATGAATGCTAAAAGCGAACAAGAATATAATGAGTTTAAAAGGTGGCTAATAAATATATGAATAATGAAGAATTATCACAAATGATTGATAGATTATCTCAAGTAGCAGCAGATGAGATTAAAAAAGAATATGAAAAAACTGAAGAAGAGCAAATAAATGAAGTAAAAGCAGTAAATGAAATCAGTAGCGAAGAAGAGATAATAGCTAAGATTGAAGATATTCAAAGAGCTAAAGAAACTACTAGCACAGCTATGCTATCAACTTATGAAAAGCAATATTTATTGAAAATTAAAGAAAGAATTTTGGTTCTTTTTGAAGCTTTAAATACCAAGCAAAATGAAGAAGATTTACAAAAAAGATTAGAAATAACAATATCTTTTATTGAATTTTTACTAGCAAGTATTGAAGAGCGTTTAAAAAATTAATGCTTCCTTGGGATGATGAGACTTTTTTAACAATACAATCAATTTTATCAAAATACACAAAAAGAGCTTATTTTGTGGGTGGTTGTGTTAGAGATATTTATCTAAGTAATAATACAAATGATTATGATATAGAGATTTATGATGTAAGTCCTAGTAAAATGGAGCAGATTGCTAAAGAATTAAACGCTTTAGGTGTAGGTAAAAGTTTTTTTGTCTATAAAAAAGCAAATTACGATTTAGCACTTGCAAGAATAGAGAAAAAAACAGGCGATTTACATACGGATTTTCGTGTAAAAGTTGAAAAAAGCATATACAAAGGCTCGCTTAGAAGAGATTTTCGTATGAATACAATAATGATTAATATTTTTACACAAGAAATAATAGACTTACATAAAGGCATTCAAGATTGTAAAAAAAAGCTAATTAGAATAGTGAATTATTCTACATTCAAAGAAGATTCGCTAAGGCTTTTAAGATTTATTCAATTTATTGCTAGATTTAAGCTAAAGACTAAGAAAAAGGATTTAAGGTATCTAAAAAAAATTGATATTTCAAACCTTAGCAAGGATAGAATTTATAATGAATTAATAAAATTATTTGAAGCAAAATACCCTGAAATTGGGCTTTATTATTTGTATAAGCTAAATTTATTTGAAAAATGTTTTGGTTTTAGTGTTAGCAAATATGAATTTTTTGCTGTTTTAAAAAAGATTAAAGATAATAAGAATTTGGTTTGTAAGGAAAAAAGATTTGCTTTAATGTTTTTTTATTTTATTGATTATTTTAATATATATTATCAATTTATGCCTTATAAAAAAATGCTTTTCTTTTTAACAAAAGAGCCAAATTTTAATGATTTAAATGACTATAATTTATGCAAAATTGCTATTAAAATGCCGCTTAGAGAGTGGCTTGGGCTAAATAAGGATATTGTAAAACGAGCTAAAGAATTAGGAATTTATAATGACAAAATAAAAGTCATATATGAGAATATTAGCTCAAAAGAAGAAGCGCTAATATGTGAAGAAAAAGCCATTAAGGAGTATATGAAAAATGTTTAATATAGTTTTAGTTGAGCCAAGAATTGCAGGA
Source organism: Campylobacter sp. RM12642 (assembly GCF_020137635.1). Taxonomy (NCBI): domain Bacteria; kingdom Pseudomonadati; phylum Campylobacterota; class Epsilonproteobacteria; order Campylobacterales; family Campylobacteraceae; genus Campylobacter; species Campylobacter sp. RM12642. Next base: position 4,072 of record NZ_JACGAT010000009.1, on the reverse strand, counting down.
AATGTAGGGACAATAGGTAGAATGTGCTATAACTTAGGTTTTAAATTGCATCTTGTTGGACCTCATTTTTTGGACTTTTCAAGTAAAAAGATTATGCACGCAGGTCTTGATTATTGGGATAAACTTGAGCCGATTTTTTGGGATAATGCAAAGGATTTTTTAGCTAATAATGATATTACTAAAATGAAATTCGCTAGCACAAAATCAAAAAATCCTTATTTTAACGCTAATTTTAGCGAAGGAGATTTCATAGTGTTTGGAAGCGAGAGTTTTGGTTTGCCACAGCCTGAAATTAAAGAGATTTTAAGTAATGAAAATACCTTTTTAATACCTATGAAAAGTTATGGCAGGTCGCTTAATCTAGCTCAAAGCGTTGCGTTTTTAAGCTCGGAAGCCTTAAGGCAGAATTTTAAAAATTTTAGTATTTAGTATTTATCTAGTTACTACTAACTAGATAAATTATTTTTTCTAAACAAAAGCAAAGAATTAAATACCACAACAAGCGATGAAATACTCATAAGCATAGCACAAAGTGCAGGATTTAAATGCAAATTAATCTCGCTAAAAACCCCACAAGCTAGAGCAATTCCTATGAAATTATAAAAAAACGATATGAATAAATTTTGCTTAATCTTACTATAAGCTTTATCAAAAATCTCAAAAAGTTTTATGATTTTAATCAAATCATTTTTTAGCAATATCGCATCGGCTTTATTTTTAGCAATTGCATTTGCATTGCTAAATGATATACCAAAATTAGCCGTTCTTAATGCCTTAATATCATTAGCCCCGTCCCCAATAAATACGCTTTTTGCGTTTAAATTCTTTATTATCGCAGCTTTATTTTCAGGTGTAACTCTAAAATAATATTCGCTAATTTCTAGTTTGTTTGCTAGATTTTCTACTCTTTCTTTACTATCTCCGCTAATTATTATTATTCTTTTATTGAGTGATTTTAAAAAGCTAATTAATTCTTTTGCATTTTCATTAATTTCGTTTTCTAGAGTAATTTTGCCTAGATATAAATCATTTTTATAACATAAAAACTCATTTTCGCAAGGTTTTATTTCTACTTTTAAATTCTCATCAGTATAAATTAAAGAATTATCCTTTAAAGCACAAGTTCCATTTAAATCTAAAAAATCAGTAAAATTATTCGTAATACTCTTAGCTATTGGGTGATTTTGAGTATTTTCAATACTTGCAATTAGCCTAAAATCAGCTTCACTTAAATCGTGCGATATTTTTTGCACTGAATTTGTAAGTGTGCCTGTTTTATCAAAAACAAAGCATTCTATATCTTTTATTGAGTTAATTAGCTCTGGATTTTTTAAAATTATTCCTTCTTTAAAGCATAAATTAATGCAAATTACTATTACCATAGGAATTGCAAGTCCTAAGGCACATGGACACGAGATTAACAACACACTACTAACATAAAAAAACACTTTAGAAGAATCTATAAAATACCAAGCAAGTCCTGTAATACTAGCGATTATACAAATTATTAATACAAAATATTTGCTAATCTTATCAACTAATTTAAAGGCTTTTAAATCCTTATTATTAGCTTTCATTGCTTCATCTTTAAGCTTTTCAAGTGAGCTTTCATAATAAGTGCTAGTTGCTTTTATCTTTAATAATTCGCCCTTATTAATGCTACCTGCATAGACTAATTCTCCTATTTTTTTGCTTAGACTAAAACTTTCTCCACTAATAACGCTCTCATCAATTAAGGCTTCATTTAGACATATTCCATCTACTAAGATTTCTTCGCCGTTTTTAATAAGTAGCTCATCATCTTTATTTATTTGATTTGCTTTTATTATTTTATTGTTTGCTAGGGTTATTGTAGGGATTTTACTTGGTGTGATTAAAGAATTTGCTTTAGCTTTTGCTTTATTTTCAATAAATTTTCCAAGCCTAATCACAAAGCAGACAAAAGTGCTTTCAAAAAAGAAATGATGATGAATACTAAAAAATGAATAAAAATAATTAATGCTAATTCCAAGCACTACAAGTAAATCCATTCCATAGCTTTTATGAAATATTACTCTTTTATAAAAATCAAGCGAAAGTAAAATAGCCAAACTTGCAAAAACACAAGAGAATAAAAAGCTAAAATCAATAAAAGTTAAAACACTAAAAATCGCTAAAAAAATTAGCCTAATGCCTTCGTAAGTTTTTTTTGCATTTATTTTTTCTAAGCTTACTTCAAAGCCTAGTTTTTTGATAGCAAAAATTAGCTTTTCACTATCAAAATCATCATTTACACTAAATTCTCCAAATTTATTGATAAAATCAACCCTTGCATCTATTACGCCTAATTTTAAGGCTTCTTGTTTGATTGAATTAGCACAATTTACACAATGCATTCCATTAATAAAAAGCCTTATATTTTTCATACTAATTTACCTAATCTAAATCCTAATTCTAAAAGCTCATCTTCAAATTCTTCTTTATTCGCATTTATAAAAATATATTTTAAATCATCACTAAAATTAATTGTTCCAAAATCTTCTTCTAAAGCATTTTTTATCTTATTTACACAATGATTGCAATTTACATTAAAAATCTCATATTTTTTCATTTTATCTCCTTTAAAAAATGTAGCTTTCCCCATCATCTGGGATTAAAACTCTATCGCTTAAATTATTCTTATTTACAAATTCTTTTAAAGCTTTTCTAGTTAAAATACAATGATTAATAGCTTCTAAATGAACGGCTATTATCTTGCTAGTTGATATTTTAGCAATATTTTTAATATCGTTTTCATTCATAATAATACTATCATCAAATCCTAAAACCATAGCATTTCCAGCATTTACAATAACAATATCATAATTTTGTTTTAAAGTATTTTCAACATCTTTTGTTAAAACACTATCTCCTATTAAATAAACACTTTTGCAATCTTTTGCACTAAAAATAACTCCCATAGTATCACCTAAAAGCCTTGCTAATTCTTCGTTTTTATATATTTCTTCGCTTCCGTGTTTTGCTTTAGTTTTTGTTAGTTTTACTCCTTGAAATTCTAAAGTATCGCTTAAAATCTCAAGATTTTTAAATCCTAAATCTTTAAAATAATTATAATCTTGATTATCTTGAACGAAAACTTTAATATTTTTATCTAATTTTTTACAGGTATATTCATCTATATGGTCTAAATGATTATGAGTAATTATTACAGCATTTACATCATTTATAATTTCTTCAAAACTAAATGGCAAATCCACTAAAGGATTTCTTAAATGTGAATTATAAGTATTTGCAAAACCTTCATAAGTGCCTTTTGGTGCCAACATAGGGTCTATTAAAAAACACACATTATTTATAGTGATTTTTACACAAGCACTTCTAATTAATTGAACTTTTGTATTCATAAAATCTCCTTAAATTAAAGGATAGATATTATCTTTTTTAAAAATAATTGTAAATTACTTACTTTTTCGTATGTATGATAAGCTTTTTTCATTTAAAGCATTAAATAATTTCTTTTCTTTTAAAACTTCAATGCCTATTTCTTGAAAAATAATAATAGCTTTTAACATTTGCTTTCCACGATTTGTTAAAAAATATTCTACTTTTAGTGGATAGCCATCATAAGTTATTTTATCTACTAAGCCATTTTCTCTTAATTGATTTAGGTGTTCAAGAAGCATTTTTTGACTAATTCCAATTATATCTTTTTGTAATTTTGATAAAGAAGAATTACCTAAACTTAATTGAAAAATGATTATGCTTTTCCATTTTCCATTTATCATATTTGCAGCTATTTGCAAAGGACAGGTTACATTATTCATATTTATTTGCATAAAAACTCCTTTATACTTACAAATTCGTAAGTAATTTACATTTATTTAAATATGAATTATAATCATAAAAATTAAAAAGGATTAAAGTTATCCTAAAACTCAATTTAAAGGAAAAACAATGACTTGCACCTATCAAAACTTAATTCATAAACCAATAAAACAACATTCAAACAATCATTCTTGCAATCACTCACACCATAATCATTCACACCATAATTCTAATCATTCCCACGAAGACCACAACCATTCTCATTCTT
>NZ_JACGAT010000008.1:0-77022 GCF_020137635.1 Campylobacter sp. RM12642 | reverse complement strand
TAACGCTGTTCAACAAAATGTAATGAGATTATTACAATAGTTTTAAAGATAGCTTCGGCTATCTTTAAAAACGCAATAAAGATTATTGCGTTAATGAATGGAGTTTTTAAGATAGCATTAGCTATCTTAAAAAACGACTAAGGTTATTACAATAGTTTTAAAGATTATTTGTAATAACAAAAAAAGGTGCTATCCTTAGCACCTTTTTTACTTCTTTAACTTTTTAAAAAACATAATCAAAAAACATTTTAAACTTTTAAGAATTTAAAGCAAGAATTTTACTTAAAACTTTATAAATTAAACATATTTAGTATAAGATAACGATTATAAAAGGAGTAAATATGAATGTAATAGTAAAGATGAATGATAATCCGCACTTTTTAAAGGCTTTAAAAGAATTAGCAAAGGCATTTAACGAGCCGATAAAGATAAAGAAAGAAAAAAGCAAATTAGATGATTTTTATAATAGTAAAGAATTTTTAGATTCTATAAAAGAAGCAAAAGAATTAAAAGCTGCGTATTTGCGTGGGGAAGTTGAATATATGGACGCTGAAAAATTCGTAGAAGAAAGCATGAAATGGTGAAGTATCAAGTAAGGGAGACTAAAGCTTACAAAACAGCCTTTAAAAAACTAAGCAAAGCTGATAAAGAATTAACAAATAAAATTATTTTAAGATTGGCAAATGATGAAGTATTAGAACCGGTTTATAAAGACCACGCTTTGCAAGGTAAATTTAAGGGCTATAGAGATTGCCATGTGAAAAACGATTTGGTGCTAATTTACGAAAAAGATAAAAATATTCTAACGCTAACTTGCATTAATATTGCAAATCACAGCAATTCATTCAAAAAATAATCTTTTTAAAAAAATAATAGCTTAAATATAAATTTGAATTTATCATATTATTGATTTAATACTATTTAGGCTATCTCTAAATCAAAATATAAAGCTTTGGTAATAATAAAAATATTGCTTTATATTTTTTAGTTTTTATGTGTAAATTATTGTTTTAAATTCTTTATTTTTTAATACTTAAAAAAATCAATATCAGTGAGATTTCAAGTGATTTTATGAGTAAAAAATACAATTAAATGCGTAAAAGTAACATTAAAACAACTAAACTTTTAAGAAATTTATTGGTAAAAATTATAAATCTTAGCTATCTTTACCGCTTAGTAATTTGGCAAGATTTAAGAAGTAGTTTAATACAAACAATAACTTAGCAATTTAAATTTTCTTACTTTTAAAGAAAATTAAAATATTTTTATTTGAATTATTATTTTAAATTCTTTATTTTTTGTATTTAGTAATGCGAGTGAATGAATAAAGATTATTATTTAATGGTTATTTTTGCTTCTTTATATCAAAAATTAAGCTTTGCATCATAATTTGAGTATTTAGGCGATAGAATAAAAATGTATTTTGAAACTCCTTATGCTTAAACTCATTAAAAAACCCAATAAATAATATTTATTGACAAGATAAAAACATATAAAGATTTTGCACCTTTAAAATAGGTGCAAAATAAATTAAAAACTCTTTCTTAAAGTCATATTAAGCGAATAATCCACATTCAAATCACCAAAAAATGTCCTTTCAAACTCGGTCATTAGCCTTAAATTATTCGTGAAATTATAATTAAATGAAGCATTAGTTAGCATTCTTGTATCTTTTTTGCCTTCAATTTGTCTAATTACATTTAAATCTCTTATGGTTTTATCGCCGTTTTTAGCTAAATCAGCAGCAATTCCAACCCCAAATCTAAATCCAAATCTTGAATCTTCGCTACTTTGCTTACCAAAACTTAGCATTGTTTTTGTATTAAATGGAACGAATGATTTGCTTTCTAATTTTATATGCTCGGCTTTATTTTCAAGGCTAATCGCACTAACATAGCCACTAATTAACTCAACGCTAGGCTCTAAATAATAATTATTCATATAAAATCTATTGCCTAATTCTACGCTTGCTACTACGCTTTTAGAATGATTATTCGCGTTAATATAAATTGCTTTATTATTGCCATTATTTAGCGTTAGAGTGTAGTCATTTTTATAATCAACATATTTTGCAATCATATCAATATAAAAACCATTATTAAAAATAAAGCTTGAATAAAGTCCCCCGCCTATGCCTTTTACTTTACCTTCTAGCATATTTTTTGTATCTAGTTTATAAATTGAATTAGTAAAGATAATTCCCGCATAAGCATTGAAATCATCCATTTCGCTAATCTTATCAGCACCGATTTGTAATTCATAATATTTGGTCTTATTATCTTTTAGATACGAACTTGCTCCACCGAAATTCCTAATCCAAATTCCGCCATTTGCAACCTCATCTCTTAGCTCTCCCATACGCTTTTGCATATTGTTCCACTCTAAAACATAGTTAAAAAATGCTTGATTTAGCGTGTTTTTAGCTGTATTTATTGAACTTTCTTTCTCTCTTACAAAGAAGTATTCTTGATAATGGCCTTTTGTTTCTACATTGCTTGGATTGTTGCTAGGATTTGGGTCAAGCTCAACTATAACAGGCTCTTCTGGGTTATTTGGAGTGCTTGGCTCATCTGGTATTGTTGGAGTGTCTGGCTTAGACTCAACTGGTTTGGTATCAGGCTCGCTTGGTTCGTTTGGAGTGCTAGGAATACTAGGTTCGCTTGGATTATTAACACTAGGCTCATTTGGATTAATAGGCTCACTTGGAGTTGTGTCTGTGTTAGTTGGTGGAGTTGGTTTAGTATCAGGCTCACTTGGAGTTGTTGGGGTACTTGGCTTATCTGGTGTTGGGCTTGGCTCTGGTGATGGAGTAGATGGTATTTTTTCAAGATACCATTTAGCTGTGCCGTTTTCATCATAGTATTTTACATTAGGTTTAAGGTCGGCAAATACTGAAGCTTCACCTTTAATATCAAAATAATTTTCAGCCACTAAAGTATCATTAGCCAAACTTGCTATTAGTATTTTATCATCTCCGTTTAAAAAGTCTTTTTGGATTAGCAAGGTATTTTTAGCTCCACTTGTGCTTTTGCTTATATTTAAAGCATTGTTTTTGCTTTCGTAAATATATGTTGTATTGGTTGAGTTTAGGCTACTTGCGTTTATATTTGCATTAATCATTGCACCATTAAACTCAAGGCTAGAACTATCATCAGCTGTGATTTTGCCTTTAAAATCTGTGCCATTTAAAAGGCTTAGTTTTGAATTGGTTTTCAAATCAAAATTTGAATTAATTTTGATATTTTTAGCAATGCTTTCGCCTTTTGTTACTTCTTCTTGATATTTTAGATTATTATAATAACTTTCATTAGTATCACTACCCATAGTATCATTTGCTTTTATATTTTCTCCATCAAACCTATCTATATAAGCTAAATTATCGCCAATTTTAATAGTTGAAGAAATAGAATTAATGTTTTTAATATCCACATTTGAATGTTTTAAAATATCAAGACTAGCTTTGTCTAAAGTTAGGCTAGCCATTTTATAATTTCTCTCTTCCCAATCTTCTTGGTCTAGCCTTGTAGGGGTAGTAAATATATCTTCTTTTAGCTTATCTTTTACATCTTTTGATACATAATTATGCACTATTGGATGACCTTGTAAAACTAAATTTCCATTTTTAAATTCCATATTTTGAATATCTAAACCACCATCATAAACAGCATATTTATCGGATTTATTATTGTGATTTTGAATTATATTGATATTTCCTTTAATATTTCCGTGATAAATAATATTTGTAGGTTCTGTTGTAGCAAATTTATTGATTTCCAGAGTGCTTAAGTTAGTGCTAGTATTTGTTATCACTGCATTATTATCACTTGCATAAAAATTATTAAAATATTTTAAACTAGCACCATTTAAATCAAGCTTGCCTGCATTCTCGCCAAAATATAAATAATTTGTATTTATTTGATTGGCGTTATTTATCTTTAAACTTGAATTATTAGTCATATAAATACTACCAAAAGTTGTGCCTGAAGAATTTTTAAACTCAACTTCGCCACCACCTATTCTAAGCCCTGCTTTGGGACTACTTGAATTAACTATCAATTTACCCGCACCAATTTTGTGTAAAAAATCAAATTCCGCAGTCTTTGCATAATAATTTACGACTGAATTAGCACCTATATCAAGACCGCCGTGTAAAAAGTCAAAATCACCTTTAATATCATAATTTAAATTATCTTTTATAATCAATGCGCTAGAACCTAAATCAGCATTAGCGCTAAGAGTTAAAGAACCACCATTTATATAAATATCCTTATCGTTAGCCATTAAATCTAATCTTTGCTTATAAGCATCGTAATTTTTATTTAAACTGCTTATATAACCAGAATAATGGTGTTTAAAAGATAAAGCCCCCATTGTTTGTTCTACAAGATGATTTTTATCATCTTTTAAACCATCATTATTAAGTGTTAAATTAGCAGATGTAATAACACTATGAGCCTTATTAAAAATATCTAAAGTATTATTATTTACTAAATGATAATTTGTATAAGTACAAGATGTGCTATTTTCATTACAATTTGCAACACTAGCTACTCCTATCATATACCATTTTTTATCTACATTATCCCATACATATAAAGCACTTCCACTATCGCCTTTTGCGCCTGTGCTTGAAAAATTCAATAATTTATTCTGATTAAAATTAATTGTATAGATTCCAAATTCTTGTCTGAAACTTTCATTTTTATCTATGTTGTTTATAATTCCACCTGTAAAATACTTATTTGCATCAGCCAATTTATCTGATTTTACACTAAAATAATCGTATCCGTTTTTATTTATTGTTTCTACTGTGTTAATTTTTTGAAGACCTGTTCCACTCCTTACAAAAAGTGTATATCTAGAATTATCATATAAAGCTGCCTTACCACTTTTATCTTCAAAATTTGCTAAATCATTATTAATATCTGATGAATATGTTTTAAAAGCTTCGTAATTTGTATCTTTTCCATTTTCATCATAATATTTTATCGGAGCAATATCCGCTTTTTTATTAATATTAACCTTACCCATTCTAAGAGCTAAAAAATCATCTTTTCCACAAGTTCCTTGAGTACAAGTCCATTTATCAAAATTATTTGATGCACTTACAACAGTATTTAATACTCCACCAAATTGTAAAGCTGAATATTTATGCAAAGAATTTGCTTGGTCTCCAAAAATCATATGAGCTGCACTTAAAACCCTATTGCCACCTATATTTGTAAATTCTCCCCTTAAAATACCCGTTTTATTACTAGCACTAAAATCAATCATAGGCATAGAAGAAAAACTATCTACTTTTAAAGTCCCATCTTTAGAGCTTACGCTAAGCCCTGTTGTCCCTGCTTTAAATTTGCCTTTATTAGCACCAAAATCTAAATAATCTTGATACGAAAATCTACTATCAACGGCACTTGCATTTAAACTAGAATATAAAATACTTATTAAAATTATTGATTTTTTCAACATTTTTTTGCCTTTTTTTATAAAAAATAATCGTTATTTTATAATGTTTTTCTTAAATTAAAAATCATAGAATTTAAAAACGATATTTAAATTCTTTAAATCAAATTCTAAAAACAAATTATTCCTTAACTAACTTAAGATATTTTTCCAAATTACAAAGGATTTTAATGAAAGAAAAATTAGCAAAACTATATTTAACATTTTTTTATTCAGGTCTTAGTCCGTTTGCAAGTGGCACAATGGGGACTATTGCAGCATTACCATTTGCTTATTTGTTACTAATTTACACAGATAAAAGCACTTTAATGCTATTAAGTATTGCAATTTTTATTGCAAGTATTAAAATCATTGACGATTATGAAAAAACTCACGAACACGATGCTAAAGAAATAGTAATTGATGAGGTTTGTGGGGTTTTTTTGGCGATTGGTATGAGTTTTAACAACTCTTGGTGGCATTTTGCTTTAGCTTTTATCTTATTTAGGCTTTTTGATATAACTAAGCCAAGTATTATTGGTAAAGTTGATAAAAAGCTAAAAGGTGGCTTAGGCGTTATGCTTGATGATTTACTTGCAGGATTTTTTGCAGGTCTTTTATGCCTTGTAATTCAAGGAATTTATTTAAATTATTTAAAGGATTTATTATGAAAAAAAGTTTAATTTTATTAGCTTCTAGTGCGGCTTTTGCTTTAGATATTGGTGTAGTTTTACCACTTAGTGGTAGCGTTGCAGCATATGGAAATGCGGCACTTAATGGAATAAAAGTAGCAAATGCAATGCAACCAACTTTAAAAAATGGAGAGCAAATCAATTTAAATATAGTTGATACAAAAGGCGATAAAATAGAAGCCATCACAGCAACTGAAAGAGTTTTACCAAAAGTTAGTGCAATAATTGGAGAAATGATTACTGCAAATACTATAGTGGTTATGAATACAGCTGAAGCGAAAAAAGTGCCTGTAATTGCACCAGCTGCTACGAATGATAAATTATTAAAAGGCAAAAATTACGCTGCTAGAGTGTGCTTTAATGATAGTTTTCAAGGCGAAGCTATGGCAAAATATTTATTAGCTCAAGGTAAAAAAACAGCAGTAATTGTAAAAGACCAAGCGACTGATTATTCACTAGGTTTATCAAAAGCTTACAAAAAAGAATTTGTTCAAGGTGGTGGAGAAATATTAAAAGAATTAATCATTACAAGTGGAGATAAAGATTTTAACGCTATTTCAGCTCAAATTGCTAGTTTAAATCCTGATGTAGTGTATTTGCCACTTTATTATCAAGAAGCAGCGCTTTTTGTAAGACAAGCAAAAATCGCAGGTGTTAAAAGTATAATCGCTAGTGCTGATGGGGTTGCTGATGAGCAATTTATCAAACTTGCAGCAGAGTATTCAAACAATCATTTATATACAGATAGCTTTGATGCAAATGTTCCACCAACAGAACTTAGCAAAAAATATTTAGCAGAATATGCAAAAGCTTACAATGGAAGTCTTCCATCAAATTTTGCTGCAATGGGTGCTGATGCTTATTTTGTATTAGTAGAAGCTGCAAATCGTTGTGAGCAAATCACTAGCGAATGTATAAATCAAGAGATTAAAAAAACTAAAGATTACGAAGGCGTTAGTGGGATTATTAGCATAGATAGCACAGGAGAGACAAAAAGGTCTTTAATTATTAAAGAAGTAGTAAATGAAAACGCAGTTTATAAAGATAGCGTAAAGTAAGGGAGCAAAATGAAAAAAATATTATTTTCTTTAGCATTATTAACAAGTATGAGTGCTGATATTTTAAGAGTAGCAACAGCACCTAATTATCCGCCTTATGAATATTTAGAAAACAACGAATTAAAAGGCTTTGATGTTGATATTATTAAAGAAATTGCTAAAAGAAATAATTTAGAAGTGGAGTTTAAATATATGGATTTTGACGGATTAATCCCAAGTCTTAAGAGCAATAAAGTGGATTTAATCGGAGCAATTATGAAAAAAACTCCAGCAAGAGCTAAGGCAGTAGAATTTACAATTAATTTTAAAGATAGTTCTAATTATTTCATAAAAAGAATAGAAAATAATGAAAATCAAGAAATTAAAAATTGTAAAGATTTAGATTTTACTAATACGCTTTTTGGGGCTGAACTTGGCTCGGTGCAATATGATATAGCAAAAAAATCTAGCCAAAAAGAAGTAAAAGGCTTTGCAAATTCTAGCATTAGCATACTTTCATTACAAAGCAAAAAAATAGATGCTATAGTATTAGATAAGGTTGCTGCAGTTAATTTTTTAAATAAAAATCCTGATTTGCAAGTAGTTTGCGAGTATAAAGATGAAGACTCACAAGGATTTGCCGTAAATAAAGGTAATACAAAATTACTTGAGATAATAAATAAAAGCCTACAAGAAATGCTAGATGATGGCACAATAAATGAAATTAGTAAAAAGTATAAAATAAATTAATGCTAGTTCATATTTGTTGTAGCGTTGATTCGCACTTTTTTTTGCAAGAATTAAGAAAATTAATGCCTGATGAAGAACTCATCGGGTATTTTTATGACCCAAATATTCATCCTTTTAGCGAATATGAATTAAGATATTTTGATGTAGCAAGGTCTTGTAAAAAGCTTGGCATTAAGCTAATTAAAGGCGAATATGATTATGCTGAATGGTTTAATTATGTAAAAGGCTATGAAAATGAGCCTGAGCGTGGGAAGAGATGTTCTAAATGTTTTGATTTTAGAATGCAAAGTTCTGTTGAAATGGCTTTAAAATTAGGGCAAAAAACATTTACAACCACACTTTTATGCTCTCCTAAAAAAGATTTAGAGCAATTAAGAGTATCTATGCAAGAAGCTTTAAAAGGGACTGATTTAGAGTTTTTTTGTGTTGATTTTAGAAAAGATGGTGGAACTCAAAGGCAATTAAAATTAGCAAAAGATGATTTATTGTATCATCAAAATTATTGTGGCTGTATTTACGGCTTAGCTCAACAAAAAAGCGAAGAGCATTTGATAAAAGAATTAAGCTCAAGTATATATAAAAATCAAATTCTACCTGGCTCAATAGAAGAAAAATTGCAATTTTTTAAAAAAGTCGTAAGATTAGAAAGCAAAAATCAACAATTTAGCATTATTAGAGAAAAGTTTTTAAATTATCGTTTGCTTTATGCAAGAATTAAAGCTAATAAAAATACCACAAAAGCTTTTGTTTTGTTTTATTCGCATTTTAAATCACGCAAAATTAATCTAAGTCTTGACATAAGTAAAGAGCTAATAATGTGTAATAAAGATGAATTATGTGTAATATCGTTTAAAAAAGCGAATGAGTTTTTTAAATACGAAAATTATGAAGAATTTTTAAAAAATCCACCAAGTATTAAAAAGCAAATAAGCTTTAGAGCAAAATTATTTAATCACTATAACCTAAGTCCTATTATAATTATTGAAAATATCCCAGAAAAAATTGAAATAATTGCAAAAAGCATAATTTTTGAGGATACTAGATTTATACAAGGAAATTAATGGAACTTAGCTCAAATGATTTAAATATTTTATTATTTATATCTTTTGTTGTTTTTTCATCGCCTTATATAGCAAAGCTTACTAGCTTACCTATTTTAGCGGTTGAAATTATTTTAGGAAGTATTGCTGGTGCTATTGGAATAATCACAAAAACACCTGCTTTTACCCTAGCTTCTCATATTGGATTTTGCTATTTAATGTTTATAGCAGGGCTTGAAGTAAGCCTTAAAGAATTTATAAAATTAAATGCAAATGAGCTAAAAAAAATATCTTTATTTTATTTAATTCTTTACGCTTTAGCTATTAGTATTTCATTGATACTAAAACTTAGCTTAGTAGTTGCAATAATAATTCCTGTTATGAGTATAGGGCTTATTAGTATTTTATATAAAGAATACGAAATTACTCCAAAATGGCTTAGTTTTACTATGGTTTTAGCAGCACTTGGCGAAGTAATAAGCATTGTTTTAATAACTCTTTTAAATAGCTTTTCAAACTCAAGTAGCACAATGCAAGTTGTTACTTCTGTATTGTCAATACTATTCTTTTTAGGAGTTTTTGTTGTAATTTATTATATTTTTAATGCGATTTTTTGGTGGTTACCTTGGCTTAAAGAAATTTTAATGCCTGATTATGATAAAGCAGAGCGTAATGTAAGGCTTAGTCTTGCATTGTGGATGCTAGCAGTTGCTTTAATGCTTTATTTTGATTTTGAAATAGCTTTAGGAGCGTTTTTAGCTGGTATGTTTATATCTAGCTTTTTTGGGCATAAAAAGGATTTAGAGCATAAATTAAGCTCATTAGGACACCCATTTTTAATACCTATATTTTTCGTATATGTTGGGCTAAGCCTTGATTTTAGCTTGGTTAATAAAGAGCTTATATTAATGTCATTTGCTATTATTCTTACTATGTTAGTTTGTAGAATAATTAGTTCTTTTGTATTTTATAAAGACTTTAAAATATCTTGTATTTTATTAGCTTTTACATCTTGTATGCCACTTACTTTATTAATCGCAATTGCAACTTTAGGAATGAAATTAAACTTAATTGATAATTCTTTTTATTTAGCTTTGGTTTTATCATCTTTAATTGAAGCTGTTATATTTATGTGGGCTATTCCTAAAATTTCGTTACTTATTGAAACACATAAACAAAAATCTAAGTAAGTTTTTTACAATATTTCACAAATTCCTTTTAAAATATACATAACTATTAAAAAAGGAGTTAAAAATGGAAAAAGCAAAATTAATTTACGATGGTAAAGAATTTGAATTTGATGTATTAAGTGGAACTAGAGGTGCAAAATCAATTGATTTTTCGTCTTTATATTCAAAAACAGGTGCATTTTCTTATGATGAAGGATTAACTAGCACTGCAACTTGTAAATCAAGTATTACTTATATTGATGGAGAAGCAGGAGAATTAAGGCATCGTGGTTATTCTATTGAATGGCTAGCAGAAAATAAAACTTTTTTAGATGTAGTGCATTTATTATTACATAAAGAATTACCAAGTCCTGAAAGATTAGAAGCGTTTAGATACGAGCTTAAAAAAAGAAGCTTTATTCACGAAGGTATGCATAAATTATTTGACGCTTTCCCTGACAATGCTCATCCTATGGCAGTTATGCAAGCAGCAGTTGCAGCACTTTCAACATTTTATCCTGACCATTTAAATATGGATAAGCACGAAGATTATATGGAAATGGCAGCCAGAATCGTAGCAAAAATACCAACAATAGCCGCTAGTGCTTATCGCTATAAAAATGGCTTTCCTATGGCATATCCTAATCTTGATCGTGGATTTACCGAAAACTTTTTATATATGCTAAGAACCTATCCATACGAGCATGTAAATCTAAGACCTATTGAGGTAAAAGCACTAGATACGGTTTTAATGCTTCATGCTGATCACGAACAAAATGCAAGCACAAGTGTAGTGCGTTCAGTCGGTAGCACTCACGCTCACCCATATAGCTGTATTAGTTCAGCAATTGGTGCATTGTGGGGGCATGCACACGGGGGTGCTAATGAAGGTGTGATTAGAATGCTTGAGACAATTGGCACACCTGATAGAGTTGATGAGTTTATTAAAAGAGCAAAAGATAAGAATGATCCATTTAGACTAATGGGCTTTGGACATAGAGTTTATAAAAACTTTGACCCTAGAGCAAAAGTTCTTAAAAAATTAAGAGACCAATTAATTAGCGAAATTGGAATTGATGCAAACTTTGTAAAAGTTGCAACTAGAATTGAAGAAATCGCATTAAATGATGAGTATTTTGTAAGCCGTGGATTATATCCGAATGTTGATTTTCATAGCGGCTTAATCTTAAAAGCTCTAGGAATTCCAAATGAAATGTTTGCGGTATTATTCGTAGTAGGTAGAATTCCTGGCTGGATTTCACAACTAATTGAGCAAAAAGAAAGCCCATTAAAAATAGTTCGCCCAAGACAAATTTATATAGGCGATTAAAAGAATTTGAATTCGGAAATTCCGAATTCAAATCAATGCTTCAAAACTCTTAAAAAGCTTAATATTAAGGCATTTTAAAAATTATCAAAAGTTAAAAATTAATTATTATTGTTATATTCATTTTTACTAATATATTTTATAATGAAGAAAAATAAAAAAGGATTAAAAATGCGTATTAGACAACCACATATTCCTTATGTTTCAAATAAAATTTCAATAGATTTATTAAACTCAAAATTTGTAAAATTAGTAAATGGTTTAGAGCCAGTTAAAGAAGTAGTTTCAAAAATTATTACAGCCTTAGTATTAAAAGAAAAATCACTTGATGAGAAGGTAAATGAGATTTTAGCAGAGCAAGAAAGCCAAATGGATTTAATGCAAGTTGATAGAAAAAATATGTTTTGGTTACTTAAGAAAAAACTAGCAGATGAATATAAAATCCAAATGAATTATGAAGATAGATATAATGCCTTATCTCACGCTATTTTGGACGCTTTGGTTGATGAAGATTTAATCAATTTTAATGTATCAGAAAATAGAGTAAAAAATGTGATTTATTCAAGTATGATTGAATACTTAAAAACTTACGAAGATATTGAAGACCTAGTATTTGATAAAATTAATAATTACAAAAGAAAAATCGTTCCTGGTAGCGAAGAATACGATTTAATTTACGAAAAGCTTTATGAAGAAGAGCTTAAAAAAAGGAAGATGTTATAAACAATCTTCTTAGCACTTTTGTGCTAGGACTAGGTCTTAGTCTTACTCATTGTTTTTTTATGTGTGGTGGGATAATTCTTTTATTCAACCACAAAAAGAGTAATTTTTTTGATATTTTTATATATCATTTTAGTAGAATTTGTGCTTATATTTTAATAGGTCTTATAGCTTATTTTTTAGGTTATTTTTTAAATTCTTTAAACTTACAAGTATTTTTATATTTTATCTTAGGTGCTTTTTGCGTTGTTTTAGGATTTGCTTTAATTGTTAAGGGACAACTACTAGCTTTTATAGAAAATCAATTCATATATAAAAAAATAATGGTATTTTTAAACAATAAAAAAACTTCAAAATATAAAGGCTTTATATTTGGCTTTTTAAATGGATTTTTTCCTTGTGGTTTAGTATATTTTTTCGTAGCAAAATCAATGATTGCAAAAAGCGTTAATGAAGCTTGGCTTAATATGTTAATTTTTGGACTTAGCACTCTTCCTGCTATGCTTTTAGGCTCTATATTTATAAATAAAATTAGAAAAATTAAAAATATTCAATATTTATTTTTTGCTTTAATTATTGTTTATGGATTTTATTTGTGCTTTTTAGCACTTAAATTAAGTAGGTAAAAATGTATAGATTAAATGAATATAAAAATGCGATTGAAAACACAAATATAGTTTCAAAAACAGATATAAATGGGATTATTACCTTTGTAAATGAAGAATTTTGCAATCTTTGTGGCTTTAGCGAAGATGAACTACTAGGACAAAATCACAATATTATCCGCCACTCTGATACACCTAAGAGTGCTTTTAAAAAATTATGGGACACTATTTTAGCTGGGCGTGTTCATAAAGGAGTGGTTAAGAATAAAAAGAAAAATGGGGATTTTTTCTACGCACAAACAACAATAATTCCAATTTTTGATGAAGATGGAACAATATTTGAATTTATAGCTATTAGACACGATGTTACTAAGCTTTTTACCTTAAATGAAGAGCTTGTTGCAACTAAACAAAAGCTAATGCAATTAAATGAGAATTTAGAACAAGTCGTAGCTCAAAAGACAAATTCTTTAAAAATACTCAATGAGAATTTAGAAAAGAAAATAGAAGACGCAATAGCAATCAATAACGCTCAACAAAAAATAATATTTCAGCAAAATCGCCAAGTTATCTTAGGACAAATGCTAGAAAATATAGCTCATCAATGGAGACAACCTTTAAATGAATTATCTTTAGCTATTTATTTATTACATAACGAAAAAAAAGATAAACATTATAAATTATGTCAAAAATTAATCCAAAATATGAGCCAAACTATTAATGATTTTAGGGACTTTATTAATCCTAATACGCCTTTAGAAAAGCATAATTTAATTAAAGTAATTAAGCATAGTTTATACATAAGCTATCAAGCATTGAAAAAAAATAATATAAAAACTACATTTGATATTCGTGCTAAAAAATGCTGTTTGTTATGCAATTTTAATGAATTAGTGCAAGTTCTTGTAAATATTATAAACAATGCTAAAGATGCTTTTTTAGAACAAGAACTAGATGATAAAATACTACATTTTAAAGTATTTAAAGAAAAAAAGAATTTGATTTTACAAATTAGCGATAATGCAGGGGCAATTCCTTCTAACATAATAGAGCATATATTTGACCCATATTTTACAACTAAACATAAAAAACAAGGCGTAGGACTTGGGCTTTACATTTGTAAGCAAATTTTAAATAAAATAAATGCAGATATAAGATGTTTTAACAAGGGCAATTGTGCATATTTTGAACTTATTTTTAAAGGAGAAGAATGTTAAGTTTATTAATTGTTGAAGATGAGAAAAATATAGCTCATCTAATGGGAGATATTTTAGCACCTTTGTTTTATGAAGTGCATTACGCTCAAGATGGCTTAAGTGGATTAAATAAATTTAAAAAACTTCGTCCTGATATTGTAATTTGTGATGTATTAATGCCACTAAAAGATGGTTTAAGCCTTGCAAAAAGTATTAAAGACCTAAGCCCAAATACGCCTATTATAGTAATTTCAGCTCATAGTGATAAAGAAAAATTACTAAAAGCTATTGATGTTAATGTGAATAAGTATTTAATCAAACCTGTAATTCCAGAAGAATTAATCGCAAGTGTAAAAAGCTTGGTTTCTAATATGAGTAAAGTTACTAAAATGGGAGATTATTCAATTGATTATATGAAATCAACTTTTAAAACATTAGAATTTGAAGTTGAACTTACAAAAAAAGAACTAGCTTTATTAAAAGCACTTAGTGAGCCAGTTGGTAGGGTTGTAAGCCTTGATGAGATAAAAGAGGTTTGCTGGGGTAAAAGTGATGTAAAAGATGGTTCGGTAAGAACATTTATAAAGCGTTTTAGAGATAAATTGGGTGTAAATATTATAAAAAATATTACTTCAACAGGTTATAAAATAGTTTTATAATATAGAATTATCGTATTTAATACCCATTCTAATAAATATAGTATTAGAATTGCTTATATTAACGCTTACAGCTTCATCGCCTGGAGTGTCTTTGCCTATTAATAGCGATTTAACAGAATCATAATTTAATAAAGTAGAACATAATTTCCCAGGTTTTTCTACTTTTTTAACTATTAAAAAATCCCTAAAAGTTCCAAAATGCAAACATTTTTCAGATTTGACAAAAAACCACATATCTTTATCAAGCCCTACTTTAGTCATTAGTGGAATATCTATGAAATTTTCATTATTAGAATAGTAAGTATCTACATCATTAATCAATGTAGCTAAGTTTCTGATTGATTTTGACATTTCTGCTTCATTTTTTGAATTATATATCTTAAGACCTAGTAAAATAAGTAACGCAAGTACCACAATAAATACAATAATAATTTCTATTACTAATGCTTTTTTATTCATTATTTATTTTTCCTTGTTGCTTAATATTCCCGCATTCGGTAATTTAAAACTTCTATCCTTTGCATAAATTCTTTGATTATCAATCAAATCATATTTCCAAATAGGCGCATTTTGCTTAAAATCTTCAATAAACTTAGCAAATATATCTAAGCCATTTTTTCTATGCGAACTTGCAATCCCTGCAAAATAAGAGCATTCTCCTACTAATACATCTCCTTTTGCGTGTGCAAAAAATAATCTAATATTTAAATTCCTAGTTTTTTCACACCAATCATCAAACCATTTTCTTAAAATTGGCTCATATATATCAAAACTAAGACCGCTAATATTGCCTTCTGCCCTAATAATTCCACTAAAACTTAAAAATGCTCCGTAGTTTAATTCTTTACAAATTCCGCAAAACTCATTATATAAAGCTTTTTCATCAAGAGCATTATTAAATAATTGAAATTCTTTCACGCTCAACCACCACAAACAGGAGGCAGTATGCTTACTACATCGTTATCTTGTAATGAAATATCTAAACTATCTATAAAATTATCATTTATAGCAATAGCACTAATCTCTAACCACTCTTTTAAATCTTCAAATTTCAATAATTCATTTTTTAATTCAAGAATATTTTTTACATCTAATTCAATAGAATTTTTATTAATTGGCCCTAAAAAATTAACTTTTACCATTTTCATATACCTTTTCTAATAAAATATTTTCAGGAACAGGCCTACTAAAATAATATCCTTGATATTCATCGCAACCTAAGTGTTTTAAGAAATTTAAAATCTCAATATTTTCTACACCTTCAGCTACAGAGCGTTTATTTAAAGATTTAATAACATTTACAATAAACTCAACCAATCTTCTATTTTTTTCATTAGTGTCTATATTTTGTATAAAGCATTTATCAATCTTAACAACATCAAAATCTAAATCTTGGTCATTTAAATAAGATAAAGAACTATACCCTTTACCAAAATCGTCCATTGATAAACCTACATTAAGTTTTTTGATTTTATCAATAATAGCTTTACTTGTTGCGTTTTCTATTGAAAAACTTTCTGTGATTTCAAATTCAATTAATCTTGGCGGTATGCCTTGAATGTTTTTTTCTATTGTATGAACTATTCCTTCGCTTAAAAGCTGCTTGGTGCTTAGATTTATACTAAGTTTTAATTCAAGACCTTTTTCTAACCATCTTCTTTGAGCTTCACAAGCCATTTTAATAATTTCATTACCTAAAGTAATAATTAAATTACTTCTTTCACAAATTCCTATAAATTGGTCTGGAAATATTAATTTATCTCCTTTTTGCCATCTAACAAGAGCTTCTGCTCCTATAATTTTGCCAGATTTTACATCTACTTTTGGCTGATAATATAATAAGAATTCTTTATTTACAATACCATTTCTTATATCTTGTTGTAATTTTAAATTAGCTTCATTTTGTTTGCCGATTTCTGCTGTATAACCAAATATCCAATTATCTCCACTAGCCTTATCATTTTCTATTGCTAAATCAGCATTTCCTATACATTCGTGTAAATTCTTACTATCTTTTGGATATATGCTAAACCCAACTCTAGCATTAATTTTAAATGGCTCATATTCTATTAAATCATCATTTGAATTAATTTTAATACTTCTTGCAGTTAATTTTTGATGATACTTCTTAGCTATTGTAAAGCAATCTTCATTTTTATCTACTTCAATTACTAATAAAAACTCATCAGCACTAACCCTAGCAAGACATTCAAAAGTAGTTTTATTTTGTATAAATTTATATTTATCATATTTTATAAAGTCTAAGCTCTCAAAATGTTCATTATCTCCTGTTGCTATACCCTTTAATGTTGTATAAATTCTATAAGCTACGATTTTTAGAACTTCATCACCAAAACTTCTTCCATACATTGAGTTATAAATTCTAAAATTATCTATATTAAAAAATAAAAATAATAATACCTTATTATCTTTTTTTACATAATTATCAAGGCTTTCAGTAACACTTATCATATTCATAAGACCGGTAATATTGTCAATATATGCTTGTTTTTTGATATTCCCATCTTTTGCTTGAATTTGTCTTATAAATCTAAGTAAAGCATAACTTAAAGTTCTAAATTCTTTAAATGCAAAATCGCTATTTAATTGTTTATTCTTATTAAAATTAGATATATGTTTATTTAATGCTATATCAAAATGCTTTGTAGCTAGCTCTATTTGAGATCTTACTTCTTTTTTCTTTCTTATTATGTAAATTAAAATTCCTAAAAATCCAACTAATATAGAACAACCTAAAAATGCACCTTGTATCAATGCTGATTCAAATCTTTTGCTTTTTACTTCTTCTAAAGCTTCTTTTAATACATCACTTTTAACGGTAAATTCTAAAGCCAACCACCAATTTTTATCATAACAAGTATAAGCTTCGTTTTCATATACACAATACCATCTTTCATTACCTAAAAAATTAAAATTATCATCTAATCTTTTTGCGTTAAAATAAGAAAGTTGAGCATTGTGAAGATTTTTAATATTATTTAATGCTACTACCCTTTGAGTTTCTTCATATTTTTTAGGATTTAAAGTAACTCTTAATATTTTTTTATTATCTAATTCCACATACCTAGCGTAGTAATAATAAGTCGGGTCAATTCCATCAAAAACATCAATATCAATAGGATAACCCATATTTGCTTTTAAAAATTCTAAAGCTTTTTGTTTATCTTCGTGAGTGTTTAAATAATTTAATGCGAAATTATAAGCACTATCTACGAATTCTTTAGCGCTATCGTCTAAATATGAAAATTCTGCATCTAAATATTTTTTAATATTTTTAAGTTCTTCTTTAATATATTTATTTGACGATAAATTGATTTGCTCGCTATATTCTTGTTCTAAATTTTTTACTTCTTCCGTATAACTTGATTTAATAACAAATATTCCAACACTAAAAATTAATGCGAAAAATATTATAGAATAAAGAGTTAAGCTCTTTATTGATTCTTCTAAAATTGACTTTCTTTCTTTCATAAAATACCTAATATATTATAAATTTAATATGATATTATAGCAAAATTATTAATACCGAAAGGAAATTGTAATGAAATATATTGAAAATAATATTAAAACACCAGCTTACATTTGCTACGAAAGCAAACTAAAAAATAACCTTGAAATCTTTAAAAAAATTCAAGAAGAAAGTGGAGTTAAAGTCTTATTAGCTTTAAAAGGATTTGCATTTAGTGCTGCTATGCCTTTAATTAAAAATTACTTAAAAGGCTGCACTTGCAGTGGATTATGGGAAGCAAAATTTGCTAAAGAATTTGTAGATAAAGAAATCCACACTTACGCACCAGCATTTAGTAATGATGATTTAGAAGAAATATTAAATCTTAGTCATCATATAGTGGTTAATTCATTGAATGAATATAAAAAAGTTATAAATCATAAAAATTATAAAAATCAATCTTTAGGAATTCGCTGTAATTTAGAGTTTTCAGTAGCTCCAAAAGAAATTTATAATCCTTGCGGCAAATTCTCAAGGCTTGGCATTAAAGCAAAGGATTTATTAGATAGCGAAATAATAGTTGATGGGCTACATTTTCACGCTTTATGCGAAGAGAGTTTTGAGAGTTTAGAAAAAGTCTTTAAAGTATTTGAAGATAATTTCTTAAAACCATATCTAGCAAAACACCCATTAAAATGGATTAATTTTGGTGGTGGTCATCATATCACAAAAAAAGGCTATAAAGTAGAAGAATTAATTCAATTCTTAAAAGCTATTAAATCAAAATATAATCTTGAAATATACCTTGAACCAGGAGAAGCTATTGGTTGGCAAACGGGGGATTTAATAGCTAGTGTTTTAGATATTGTTGAAAATGAGAAAAAAATAGCAATTTTAGATATTTGTGCTGAAGCTCATATGCCTGATACTATCATTATGCCTTACACTAGCGAAGTAAAAAATGCAAAAATCCTAGCAAGTCGTGATGAATTAGCAGAAACTAAAAGCACTAAAAATAGCTATCTTTTAACAGGTAATTCTTGCCTTGCAGGAGATATTATGGGAGAATATGAGTTTAATCAAGAACTAAATATAGGAGATAAGATAATATTTTGCGATCAAATTCATTACACAATAGTAAAAAATACAACTTTTAACGGAGTAAAATTACCAAGTTTAATTTATGTTGGTGAAGATGGTAGCATTAAAAGTCAAAAAGAATTTAATTTTAATGACTATTCAAGGAGAAATTAAAAATATTTTGATATAAATTAAAGAATAAAATCATTTTAGGAAGATATTATGAAAAAGTTTTTTGTATTAGCATTTTTATTTACCTGTTTAAATGCTAGTGATTTAACAACTACAGGAAGAGTTACTAATATTACTAGCTATGAATTAGGAGAAATTTGGACAATATTAGCATCAAGTTATATTGCTTCACTTGCTTTAATTGTCTTAATTGCAGTGCTTTGTGCGTTTTCATTACATTATATGGTAATAGGACCAAAAAGCTTTAGTCACGAAGGCAAAAAAATATATGCCTTTTCATTATTTGAGCGTGGTTTTCATTTCATTGCTGCACTTGCTTGGATTATATTAATCCCAACAGGCTTAATTATTATGAATGGTCATTATTTTGGTGGTGGAGTATTTGTTAGACTTTGCAAAAATCTTCACGGAGTTGCTACTATTTTATTTTTTATCTCAATTATTCCTATGTTTTTTTGCTGGATTAAGAGAATGTTGCCTGCTAGTTATGATATAAAATGGCTTATGATAGTAGGTGGATATTTAAGCAAGGTTAAAAGACCTGTTCCGGCGGGAAAATATAATTTCGGTCAAAAAATGTGGTATTACATAGCCGTTTTTGGTGGAGCTATTATGATAATTACTGGTGCGTTTATGTTCTTTTTAGATTTTCAAAGCGAATTTTTACAAAATATGTTAGGAATTAGCCATATTAATATTTTAAGACTTAGTGCAATAGTTCATAATATCTTAGGCATTGTTTGTGCTGCTATGTTTTTCGTGCATTTATATATGGCTGTATTTGCTATCAAAGGCTCAATTCACGCAATGATAACAGGATATAAAGAAGAAGAAGAAGTATATATTTTGCATTCTTATTGGTATAAAGAACTTACAAAAAATGGAAAAATAACACCGAGTTATAGCTATGAAAAATAAAACACCTAAAATCAAATTCTGGCTAGAAGAAGACGGCGAAATTTTTGGAAAAGGTAATTATGAGATATTAAAAGCCATAGAAAAATTTGGCTCAATTAATGAGAGCTCAAAACAACTTCGTATGAGTTATAAAAAGGCTTGGACTAAGAAAACTAGCACAGAAAAATTTTTAGGCGGAGATATATTTATTAGCAAAAAAGGAGCTAGTAAAGATAGCGGAACTATTCTTAGCCCTAAGGCTTTAGAATTTATGAAAAATTATGAATTATTAGAAAGAGAATTAGAAGAATTTTTAGAAAAAAGATTTAACGAACTATTTAAAAAGGAAGAATAATGAAACTAGATTTTAGCGGCAAGGCTTGTCCGATACCTGTAATTGAAACAAAAAAAACATTAATTAATTTAGCAATTAATGATGAGTTAGAAATAATAGTTGATAATGAAGCGGCAAAAGAAAATATCCAAAGATTGCTTAAGAATTTAAATCAAGAATTTGAACTTAATGGATTTTGCTTTAAATTAAGAAAAAGCGAAATAAAAAGCTCAAAAGATGAAGCAAAACAACAAGAAGGAATATTTTTAAAATCTTTAAAAGTTGGCGAAGGCGAATTAGGAGCAATGCTTTTAATTGGATTTTTAACTGCTGTAAAAGAAAGAAAAATTCAAAAAGTTGTATTAATAAACGAAGCAGTTTTTATAGCTTGTGATGATACCCATCCAGCATTTAATGCTTTAAAAGCTTTAAGTGATGATGGAGTTGATATTTTATGTTGTGCGAATTGCTTAAATTATTTTCAAGTTAGTCCAAAAATTGGTAGAAGTTCAAACGCAGTTGAGATAATAGATACTTTATTTGAAACAAAAATGGTAAATCTATGAAACTTACTCAATTTAGCAAGCACGCAGGTTGAGGAGCTAAGCTAAGTCAGGCTGACTTACACAACGCATTAGCTAATATTAAACCTAGCGAATTTATATTAAGCTCAACTACTAGTAATGAAGATGCTTGTGTTATTGATTATCCTAAGGTAATTTCTACTAATTTAGAAGATTTTGCCTTAGTTCAAACACTTGATTTTATTACCCCAATCGTAAATGATGCTTATGATTACGCTGTAATTGCTGCAGCAAATTCATTAAGCGATATTTTTGCAATGGGTGCAAAAGTTATGAGTGCTATGAATATAGTTGCATTTAGCGAATGCTTATCTCAAGATATTTTAAAACAAATGATAGCAGGGCTTAATGATACTATTAATTTAGCGGGTGGATTTTGTGCTGGTGGGCATACTTTAAATTCTAGTGAAGTATTTTTAGGGCTTAGCGTTACTGGTTATGTTAAAAAAGATAGTTTTTTAAGCAATAATAAGTCCTTAGAAAATGATGTTTTAATAGCTACAAAACCACTAGGAACAAGTCTTAATGCTATGGCTATTAAGGCTAATTTAGACGATGATTTTAGCGAATGTATAAATGGTATGAAAAGTCTAAACAATAAAGCTTTAGAACTTTTAAATGGCATAAAAATAAATGCTTGTACTGATATTACAGGCTTTGGACTTATTGGGCATTTGAGCGAAATGCTAAATGATAAAATATCAATTGAAATCAATTCTGATGCGATAAAGTATTATAAAAATACTTTAAATTACGCTAATTTAGGACTTTTTGGAGCAGCTAGTTATACAAACAAAAATAGTTTAAAAGGACTTGTAAAATCATTTATTGAAGATGATTTACTTTTATATTCTCCAGAAACAAGCGGTGGATTAATCCTTAGCATTAACGAAAAAGACACTCAAAAAGCTTTAGATATTTTACAAAATGCAAACATAAACGCCTACGCCTTTGCTAGAGTTGTAAAGAAAAACGATAATAGAATTTGTATTTTTTAATAAATCAGTTTTCTAAAAATATTTATCATACATTAACTTAGGGGGGGGTATAATTATTATCTAATTACAAATAAGGAGATATAATGAAAAAAACCCTTGCTATTTTAGTTGCATTAGTTTTTAGTGCTTGTAATGATTTTAAATTAAGTAATTTAAACCCTATGGAGCTTTTATCAAACCCTGATTTAATAAGCAATCAAGCAAAATGTATAAAAGATAAAGATGCAAATTCTTGTATTAAAGTCGCTGATGAATTAGCTAAAAACTCAAATTCTAAAGAAAACTTAGACAAAATAAAACAACTATATAATCTTGCGTGTTCGTTCGGCTCAAAAGAGGGTTGTGTTAAATTAAATAATTATTAAAAAGGGGAAAATCCCCTTAACTATGCTTTCATAGGCTCATTAAATAATATGAGTTTTTAATATTCAAATTTAAATTATAACTTCACTTGTAATTATTAATTTTAAGGAATTTAAAACTTAGTAATATAAAAAATTTATCTCATATTTATCGCAAAGACTTCTTTATAAAAAAATGCTAATCAACCCACTTGCTTAGCAACACCACTAAAAAGAATGACAAATCTTGAGTGAATTTTTTACTCTTTGATTGTTAGATTGAATACAACCATCAAGATAACAATTAAATACCAAGTGGTTAATCACTATAAAAACTTTTCAATAAGCTAATTAAAAAATTTTCATATAATTTTTATAAATTTATAAAATTAAAAATTTTAATCTAAATTAAGGGAAGATTATGAAATTAATAGAAATTTCTAGTGATGAGTTTTGTAATTTCGCAAAAGATGTGCAAAATACTTTTCAAATAAGTCTTAGAGATAAAACTGATGAAAATGTAATCACCATCGATGAGATTTTCAAATCTTTAGAGAATAAAAATGCTAAAAATTTTTATGTATATGACAATGGTGTAAAAATAGGTGGAGTATGCCTTTTAATAGATGAGAATACTCAACATAATAATCTTGATTTATTTTATATACTTGAAGAATTTCATAATAAAGGCTATGGTTTTAAAACTTGGCAAATGGTGGAAAAAACTTTTCCTAAAACTAAAGTTTGGACTACAACAACACCTTATTTTGAAATAAGAAATATCCATTTTTATGTTAATAAATGTGGTTTTAAAATAGTTAAATTATCAAATTTATCCGATAAATTTAATGATATTGAAGAATTAGAATGGTTTTTTGATTTTGAAAAAATAATGAATAATTAAAATTAAATTCTAGGGGCAAATGCCCCTAATATTATGCTTTTACAGGTTCAGTGAATACTACGATTTCAGGTTTTTCGCCTTCAAATTTTTTGATATTTACTAAAGCTGTATGAGAGATATTTCCATTTGCAAGCTCACTTGTTGGAATATCTATTGTTAGCACATTCGCACATCCGTATTTGCAATCATTATTATCATCAGGGTCATACCAGCCACCTTCTTGTAACACTACTACGCCTTTTAATACATCATTGCTTACAACTGCTCCTGCAATAACTTTACCACGAGCATTGAAAACCTCAACTAAATCTCCATTTTTAATACCTTTAGCCTTAGCATCTTCGCTATTAATTAAAATAGGCTCGTGTCCATTTACAGCATAAGTTTCTCTTAAACTTGTGTGGCATAGTTGTGAATGTAAGCGGCTCGTTGGGTGTGGGCTAATCATATGAAATTCTGCGCTCTTTTCTTTCATACCAAGCCATTCAATTGGTTCAAACCACATAGGATGGGCTTTACAATCTTTATAGTTCATTTTTTCAATAGTTTCACTATAAATCTCAATCAAACCACTCGGAGTTCCTAATGAATTTAAGATAGGGTCTTCTACGAAGTCTTTAAATCTAACGAACTCATAAGCATCTTGAGAAGCTTCAAATTTCAATGCTTTATTATTTTCCCAAAACTCTTTAAATTCAGGCATTTCTACGCTTGTGCTTTTCTTAGCAGCGTTATAGTATTTTTCTATCATTTGCTCTGGAGTTTGATTTTCTGTATAAGCATTTACTAATTTTGTAGCTAACATTGCTGCATCTTTTTCACTTGCACCCTTGCTAATCGCACAAAGAGTTCCATAAACTTTAGCAAGTTCAACAAAGATTTGCATATCATCTTTACTCTCTTCAACAGGCATAACAGCAGCTTTCATAGGAACTATATGCATATTAGAATAATCCCCACTCATAGAAATATCATTTCTTTCATATTGGCTAGTTGTAGGTAATAATATATCAGCCATTCTAGCAGTTGGAGTCCAGTAAATCTCATTTACTACAACGGTTTTTAGCTTTTGCCAAGCTTTTTTTAGAGTTTTTAAATCTTGATGATGAACGAATGGGTTACCACCTACCCAATAAACAAAATCTATATCACTATAAGTAATTTTTTTACCATTGTGGTCTATTGTTTTACCTGGGTTTAATAGCATATCAGCAATTCTTGCCACAGGAATTTCATTATCACTTGTCTTTGATAACCACTCAGGTAGATTTTCGCCTGCACCACTATTTCCAGGTATAAATTTACCATTTTTATCAAATGTTCCTTGTTTAACGCCCTTAAATACACCTTTATCCCAAAGACCATTCATACTAGCGTTAATTCCGCCTACTATTGGAGCATTAGTTGTAGCAACGCCACCATTTGAATAATGATAGCTTAAACCAAATCCGCCACCATCTTTACCAATATGACCTAGCATTGCACATAAAGTTACAAGCATCCAATGAGGTTGCTCTCCGTGATGAGCTCTTTGCATACCCCAACCACTCATTACTAAGCTTAGATTTTCTCTTAATTCCTTAGCTAAATTCTCAATTACACTTGCTTTAATTCCGCAAATATTTTCAGCCCATTTGCTATCTTTTTTAACGCCATCAGTTTTACCCATTAAATAATCACTAAATTTATCAAATCCTATTGTGTAATTCTCCATAAATTCAGCATCATAAAGCTTATTATCAATTAAATATGTAGCCATACCCATCATCATTGCCACATCAGTATTTGGGCGTGGAGCTAACCATTCGCCTTTACCTTCAAAAAATTTAACAGTTGAACTAGCTCTTGGGTCTATGCAAATTACTTTTATTTTACTTTCTTTAATTTTTTCCATATATGCACGACCTTCGCCATCAGTTACAGTCCAAGCAATTTTTAAAGTATCAATAGGATTTGCACCCCAAATAACTATAACTTTTGTATTTTCTAATACTAAATCCAAGTTAGTTTGTTGCTCATAAACTTCAATAGAGCCAACAACATGAGGCATAATAACTTGTGATGCACCAGTAGAATAATCTCCTAATGAGCCTACAAATCCGCCCGTTAAGTTCATAAATCTATGAAGTAATATTCTTGAATTATGCACATTTCCGCTTGATTTCCAGCCATAGCTACCTGCAAAAATCCCATTAGCTCCTTTTTCATCATAAGTTCTTTTTAAACTCTCTGCAACTAATTTTAAAGCTTTATCCCAGCTTACCCTAACCCACTCATCTTTACCACGAAGTTCAGGTTTATTATCTAGTGGATTTTCTAAGAAACTTTTTCTAACATAAGGATATTTAACACGATTAGCATATACTAAATCAGGTGTGTAGTGTTGTAAATCATTTTTTAAATTCTTAGTTTGATTTGCATCAAATGGCTCACTTTTTACTACCTTACCATCTTTTATAGTAAGTTTTAAAATACCCCAATGTGCACCCGTTACAACTTCGCCATTTTTTACTAAACCACTAGCAACTGCTTTACTTTCAGCTCCTAATACATTTATAGGTGCAAAACTCATAGCACCAACTGCAGCTGAACCTTTTAAAAAACTTCTTCTATTTAGCATAATGTCTCCTTTATTTCATATCTTTTGCGTGTTTTTGTAGATATTGCACCACTAATTGTCTATCAGCTTTATCAATTCCTGTTCTAGTCTCCATTGCCTTAAATGTAGCTGGCCATTGATTTGCATTAAATTCACTAACAGGATGAAGTGGATGACAAATGCCACAATTTTCTTCAAACATAGCTTTACCTTTTTCAAAAAGTGGTTTTGCTGATTTTTCTAAATCCACTAGCTCATCTTTTTTAGCAAATACTTTAATACTAGCTAATTTAAAACCATTTTTTAATTCTTTTTCAACTTTAAAATCTACTTTAGCATTTTTACCAAATGCTGCTACTAAAATTCTATTTTTGTCATTAAAATATAAAATATTACCTTGATTAGGATTGTAATATCCTTTAATTTTAAGTTCAGCTAAATCGCCGTCTTTTACTATCTCAAAAGCATTAGTTGGAAGTAGTTTTCCTTCTGCTTTTTTCGCATCTACTGAAGTGTAAAGATTAATAATTTTACCGCTAAATTGCTCTGCAGCAAATACTGAAGCCGCTAAAGCACAGCTTAAAAAAATCTTTTTCATAAATCTCCTTAAATAAAAATTAATTTTTAAAACTTGTTAAAAATTATAAAATTATTGCACTAAATAGTAAATAATTTTTATTCATAAAATATTTTATTGAATATTTAATTTGCCTTAGATTAAGGTGCTTGCTAAGAATAATTTTAGAATGCAAATATTATTTGGAATAATAATAAAACTTAAGAATTTGAAAAATCACTTTCAAATTCTTGAAGATAAATTACTTTAAAACTTTTGGAAGAGTTATGCCTGTTTGATTTTGATATTTACCTTTTTTATCAGCATAAGAAGTAATGCAAGGCTCATCACCTTGTAAAAACAACACTTGAGCTATACCTTCATTTGCATATATTTTTGCAGGTAGTGGAGTGGTGTTGCTAATTTCTATTGTAATATGACCGCAAAATCCAGGCTCAAAAGGTGTAACATTTACAATAATTCCACATCTTGCATATGTGCTTTTACCAAGACAAATTGCTAATACATCTCTTGGCATTTTAAAATATTCAACCGTTCTTGCAAGTGCAAATGAATTCGCAGGAACAATACACTCATCACCTACGAAATCAACTACATTTTTATCATTAAAATCCTTAGGGTCAATCATAGTGCTATTTACATTTGTAAATATTTTAAACTCACGCCCAACACGAATATCATACCCATAACTAGAAAGTCCATAGCTAACCACATTTTTACCTACATTCTCTTCACAAAATGGAGTTATCATTTCGTGTTTTAATGCCATTTCTTTTATCCAAGCATCACTTTTTAGTCCCATTCATATCCTTTTTATGATTTTTAACTATTATACATTTAATTTTTAATATAGGTTTTATTTTATTATTAGATGAAATTTATGAATTTAAAGGAAGATTATGTTAAGTGCAAGAAATATATTAAAAATACAAATAACTAAAGTTGAGAGTTCGCCTATTATTTCATTAGTTACCGCAAAATTAGAAAATAATAAAACAATCAAATCTTTAATAACTACAGAAAGTGTAGATGATTTAAATCTAAAAATAAATGATAATGCTATAGCAGTATTTAAAGCAAATTCTGTAATTGTTAGCAAAAACGAATGTGCTACTCGCTTAAGTAGTGCAAATGAACTAAATGGCAAAATCGTAAGTATAAAAAATGGTTCGGTATATAGCATAATAGAAATTAATTGTAATGGAATTTTAATTACAGCTAGCATAACCAATGATAGTGCAAATAAGATGGATTTAAATATAAGTGATAATGTAAATGTTTTAATAAAAGCGAGTGATATTTTAATAGGAATTAAAGAATAAAATATGAAAATATTTTTAAACTGGCTAATAAGTGAGATTAAATCAAATGAAAAATCTTTCATAGCTTTTTCTTTTTCTACTAAAAAATTAAATATTTATTATTATTTATTTTTTGCTTTATACTTGCTTATAAAACCTGATAATATTACTAAAATATTTCGTGTATTTATAGATGAAAAAGCAGTATATGATGATATATTTTTATTAATTCCTTTTACAGGACTTCAGATTATTTCTTTTGTGATATTTATCCCATCTTTTATAGTGGTTTTATTTAGCTTATTAATTGATAAAGATAAAATCAATCTTGCTTGTGAATTAGAAGATTTTTTCAAGGCTTTATTTTATGCGTTTATATTTGTATTTTGCATATTTTGTGCCTTAAGTTTTATTAGCCAATCTAATGAGCTTTTCTTTATTTGTTTAACGGCATTTGTGTTTATATCTATATTATTATTTATAATTGCTAAAGATAATTTATATTATTTTTTTAGCATTATTTTATATCTTACTTGCTCGCTACTTCTTTATGAGCTCATAGATATTTTTTATATTTTAGTTTCTTTTTTGATTTTACTTATAATTTCAATTTATATAAGGCTTAGAAGTATTTATTTATTTTTATTATCAATGCCTTTGATACTTCATTATTTTATAGAGTTTGCACATAGTTACTTTGCAAGCAGTGAAGGTGTGATAAATGCTTTAAGTGAGTTGTTTATTACTTTGGCTATATTTATTTTGATTTTTGTATATGATAAAAGAATTAGGCTAGAAAATCTAGCCTAAGAATTATAGACCTTCAAACGGATTTGTAACTACGTTTTTGCGGTCGCATACATAAGGAATTAAAGCAACTGCTCTTGCTCTTTTAATAGCTAGCTCAACCATTTCTTGGTGTTTTTTGCTTGTTCCTGTTAATCTTCTTGGCATTATTTTAAAACGCTCTGATAATGCGTGTTTTAATAATGCTGTATCTTTATAATCAATAAAATCAACTTTTGCTTCTGTAAATTTGCAATATTTTCTTGAATACTTTCTTTTTTCTGCCATAATTTATCCTTTAAAATGGTATCTCTGCATCATCTGCCGAGTTATAATTATAATTATTTCTTTCTTCAGCAAAATTATTTTGTCTTTGATAATTCTGCTCTTCTCTTGCATAATTATTTTGTTGATAATTATTTTGAGTAGGTCTATTGTAGTTATTATTTGCTTGATAATTGTTTCTAGGAGCATTATTATTTTGCATTTCATCAGGTTTGTTGTCTAACATTTCCATATTTTCAACTACAAGTTGAATTTTTGAACGATTTTGATTGGTTGCTGTATCTACCCAAGTTTGTTGTTGTAAATAGCCTTCAACCATTAGTTTTGAACCTTTTCTTAAATATTGCCCTACAATTTCTGCTAATCTAGCATAAAACACTACATCTATAAATAAAGTTTCTTCTATTCTTTCGCCTGTGTTTGAGCTTCTATATCTACTAACAGCCATTGCATTATTTACTACCGCACTACCTGTTGTACTAATAGTTTTTATTTCTACATCTCTTACCAAACGACCTATTAGAATAACCTTATTCATATCTTATCCTTTATTCTGCTGGAGTTTCAGCCTTAGTTTCTTTTTTGCTTTCTTTTTTACCTAATCTTTTGCCTTGAGAAAGTATTTCCCACGCAGCGATTTCGCGTCTGTTTTCGTATTTAACGATTAAAAATCTAATTACATCTTCAGTGATTTTTAAAACACGCTCAAGTTCTTTAATTAATGAACCTGGAGCTTTAAAATATATTACATAATATACGCCACGCTCATATTTATCAATTTGGTAAGCTAATTTTCTAGTACCCATTTCAATAGTATTTGCAATTTCAGCACCATTTTTTACTAGAGTTTCTTTAACAAACTCAACTCTTGCTTTTAATTCTTCATCAGTTAGCGTTGGCTTTGCGATGAATAAAACCTCATAATGTCTCATGATTCTCCTTTTGGATATTAAGCCTAGATTTACTAAGCAAGGAATTTTGCATAAAGCAAGGCTTGATTTTAGCAGTTTAATCTTAATATTTTATGAGTTTATTAAAAAATATATTTTTAAAAGATTTGAATATGCTATTTCTTTTGAAGAATTATTGTTATTTAGTTTTAATTCATATTCAGCGTTTAATAAAATTGCGAAAATTTCTTCGTAAAAATTAGATAATTTTCTCGCTTGATTTTCTAATTCTACGCAAACTTGTCTTGGTGGAGTGTAACCAAAGGCTATTTTATAATCAATTCTACCATTTGTTTTTAGATTTGCACTTATTGTAAAAAGTCTTATTAAACTTGAATAAAGTTTATTAATTAAAGCGATTTCATCTTCATTTTCTAATATTTTATAAATATATTCATTTGGCTCTTTTGTCTTTAAAAAATTACTCAAAAAATCATCAAACCCTAAAGCATTATCGCTTTCTAAATGCTCTTTAATAGTGCTTAAATCTAGTGTTTGATTTTTATATTTTAAAAGCTCACAACCTGCTTTAAATATATCAAATTCATAATTTTTTTGAAGATATTGCAAGGCTTCTTCACTAGCATTTATTTTATAAAAATTAGTAATTTCTTTTAATAAAGCAATTTGCTCAAAGCTAGTCTTTTTCTCAAAAAATCTAACAAAATTATTATTAATACTTAATTCTAAATCTTTTAAAGCTTTTCCATCATAAATAGCTAATATTAATTGATTTTCACTATTAATATGCTTTAGAATTTCTTTTAAATCCTTACTTGAAATTCCTTTTTCAAATTCTAAAATCAATTGCTTAGAACTAGCAAATAACGAACTCTCACTTAAAAAATCAACAGCTTTATTTAATTTATAATCGCTATCTCTTAAAATCAGCCTTTCATCGTATTTTTTCAGACTTTTTATGATTTCTAAGTTTATAAATATACTTAATCTACACGCCCCATAAAGCATAAAGGCATTAGGAAGATTGTTTTTTATTTTGTTAAATTCTGCTTCATACATCTTTAACTATCCTAGCAAAAACCTTAGCGCTTATTAAATCTACTTCATAAATCTCAACTAAAACCCTAGAAAATAAAGTTACATTAGGATTTGCAATAAATATCCTTGCACCCTTAAACTCATCATCTAAAACACCTATTGTAATATCTTCGTTTTTAGTGATTTTTACATAAAATCTTTTGCCAATATTTTTGTGAAAATACCTTGCATAAACCCTATCACAAAAATCCATTGCCACCTTATCAGCTTCTCTTTCAAGATTACTAACTTCAAAACATTTATTCTCAAGGTTCGTGCTAAGGTATGTAAATAGTTTATCTTGATTTTTCATAAGAGCTTTTAATAATCTATGCAAAATCAAATCCGAATATCTTCTAATAGGACTTGTAAAATGCGAATACCTTTCAAATCCTAATGCAAAATGCCCTTTATTTTCATGTCCATATTCAGCTTTTTTAAATGAACGAATGATGATTTTATCTACTTCAGCACGGATATTTAATTCATCTGCTAAGCTCTGAATATTTTTGATATTTTCATAGATATTTTCTCCACCACTAAAATCAAGTCCTAATAATTGCAATTCTTCATACATAGCAGCGATTTTATTGTAATTTGGGCTTTGATGATTTCTAAAAATAGCTAAATCAGGGCACATTTTAGCCGCTGCTTTATTAGCAAGTAGCATACAATCCTCAATCAATTGATGAGACCTTGTTGATTGCTCGTAATATGTCTTAGTAATTTGCCAGTCGCTATCAATCTCCATTCTTAGCTCTTCTGTTAAAAAATTAAAACCTTTATTTAATCTAGCGTTTCTTATCTTTTTTGTAAGCTCATTTAAAGAATATAAATAATTGCATTCTTTTAAATCAGTTTTTTTGTCTAAATATTCATCTACTTCATCGTAATTAAATCTTCTTTTTGAATTAATTATGCCTTCATAGATTTCTTCTTTTATTACTTTTGCACCTTCAAAATATATTTTAAAACCAAAACAAAGCCTGTCTTCATTTGGGTTTAAAGAACAAATTCCTTCACTTAAAACTCTTGGCAACATAGGAATGCTTTTATGTGGAAAATATATACTAAATCCACGCTTTAAAGCTTCGTTATCTAAAGCACTAAAAGCCCTTACATATTCGCTTACATCAGCAATTGCTACATATAAAATCTGATTTTTTTCATCAAAATAAATAGCATCATCAAAATCTTTTGCGTGAATTGGGTCTATCGTGCAAAATGGCAAATGCCTTAAATCAAGTCTATCAGGATAAAAACTAGCATCAACACTGCCACTATAAGCATTTGCTTCATCTAAACACGCTTTATCAAATTCTTCAGTTTTATTAAATAAAGCCATAGAGATTTTTTCATCTACTTTTTCATCACTAATATGCCCTAGCACTTCTACTACATTTGAACTTGCATTATCAATCTTTAAAATAGTGCCAACAGGTAAGGCTTTTAATGATTTTTGAGATACGCTAAGTTGTCTTAAAAGTCCTGTTTTAAAGCATTTTCCAAATACTACATTTTTTAGCATTTGAGTAATAACTAAAGAAAATTCTTCTTCTCTTTTTAAGACAAGTATTACAGCAGCACTCGGGCGACCTTTTTGCTTTTTAATCTTTTTTGCAATTACAATATCGCCGTATCTTGCTGAATGTAAGTCTTTTGATTTTATGAGTAAATCTCGCTCTAAAAACGACGCTTGTAAAAATCCATCGCCTTTAGAATTTATATCCATTTTGCCATAATAAAATCCATTATTAAAATAGATTTTATTATTGTATTCGCTTACTATTTTTTCTGTTAATAAGACTTTAATTATTTCTTTTTGTTTTGAATTAGCATTAAGCTTATTAAAACCTTGCCTAATGTTTTCTAAAAACTCAAGCATCTTGTTCTACTACTTTAATAGCGTCTATTAATTTATCTCCTAATAAGCCATTATTTTTAGCGTCTAATACACATTGAACTATCATTTCTTCATTAAAAAATCCAAAAATATTAATAAGATTTGAAACTATATTTAATGCAATTGCATTCTTTTTTATATCATTACTTGCGTTTTCTGGATTTACACTATAAAAAATAGCATCAATCATATCAACTTCAAGATTCCATTTATCAAATATCATAGAAGTTACTTCTTCGCTACTCATTCCTAAAAACTGCTTTTCATAATCACTTAATTCTTTAATATTTCTTAAATCACTTAATCCATTTTTAAATTCTTCTGCTTTATTTGTTTCAACTAATTCAGAAGATATAATTATCTTGCCAATTTCTAGCAAAAACGATGCTGGAATTACGACTTTTTTAGTATTGTCTGCACTTCTATTAAGCCAATTAATTGCTAATGAATTTTGCATAGTTGAGATTTTTGCAAACATTGCTTCATTCATATTGTAAGCACTTAAATTGATTTTAAAAGAGTTTTTAACAGCTGCATTTAAAGCAAATCCTTTAATAGTTGTCATTCCAAACAAATTAACAGCCCTATCAACACTACTAATTTCTCTTGAAAATCCGTATAAAGGCGAATTTGCTGATTTTAAAATATTTGCAGTTAGCATTGGGTCTTTTTCAACTATTTTTGCTAAATCTTTTAAAGATGAGTTTTCGTCATTACAAATTCTTTGAATTTCTAAAGTGCTTTCATTAAGCGGAGGTAGGCTTTTTATTCTTTTACTAATAAAATCTTGCATAATAAACCTTTTAAGTAAATAAAATTTGATATTTTTTTATTAGATTGTAACTAAAATAGTTATAATTTGCTTAATTAAATCAAAAGAAAAAGGAAAAATATGGCAGTAAATGTTTATTATGATCGTGATTGCGATTTAGGTTTAATTAAAAGCAAAATAGTTGCGATTATTGGTTTTGGCTCACAAGGACACGCTCACGCTGAAAACTTAAGAGATAGTGGTGTAAAAGTTGTAATTGGTCTAAGAGAAGGAAGCTCGGCTAATAAAGCTCGTGCTAAAGGTTTTGAAGTTTTAAGCGTAGCTGATGCGACTAAAAAAGCTGATGTTATTATGATTTTAACTCCTGATGAGTTTCAAGCTCAAATTTTTAATAGCGAAATTAAACCAAACTTAAGCGAAGGAAAAGCTATAGCATTTGCTCACGGATTTAATGTTCATTACGGACAAATTGTAGCTCCAAAAGGAGTAGATATTATAATGATAGCACCTAAAGCACCAGGTCATACGGTAAGAAATGAATTTGTAATTGGTGGCGGTGTTCCTGATTTAATAGCAGTTGCTCAAGATGAAAGCGGTAATGCAAAAGCTCTAGCACTAAGCTATGCAAGTGCAATTGGTGGCGGACGCACAGCTATAATTGAAACTACATTTAAAGACGAAACAGAAACAGACCTTTTCGGCGAACAAGCAGTGCTTTGTGGAGGTTTGACTGCACTTATTGAAGCAGGATTTAATACACTTGTAGAAGCTGGATATGAACCTGAAATGGCATATTTTGAGTGCTTACACGAAATGAAATTAATCGTTGATTTAATGTATCAAGGCGGAATTGCTGATATGAGATATTCTATTTCAAATACAGCTGAATACGGCGATTATATTACAGGCGAAAAAGTTATAAATGAAGATAGCAAAAAAGCTATGAAAAAAGTATTAAAAGATATTCAAGATGGCACATTTGCAAAAGATTTCATCTTAGAAAGCCGTGCAAATTATCCAAAAATGAATGCAAGACGCAATATTACTAAAAACAGCCTTTTAGAACAAACTGGCGTTAAATTACGCAAAATGATGCCTTGGATTGAAAAAAGCAAATTAGTTCAACAAGATAAA
The DNA here is from genome assembly GCF_020137635.1 of Campylobacter sp. RM12642. Lineage (NCBI taxonomy): Bacteria > Pseudomonadati > Campylobacterota > Epsilonproteobacteria > Campylobacterales > Campylobacteraceae > Campylobacter > Campylobacter sp. RM12642. Next base: position 42,241 of record NZ_JACGAT010000008.1, on the reverse strand, counting down.
AATTAATGGCTAAAAAAAAGCAAAAAAGCAAAGCTAATTCTAGCTTTGCTAAAACTCTTAAAATAATTTTTTTATTTTTATTATTATTTGGCATAGGGCTTTTGGTATATTTAAATATATACGAAAGCAAAGAGCAAATTAGCGAAACTAAAGAGATAAAAACTCAAAAAGAAATTCAAAAACCAAAACCGCAAACAATAGTAAATGCTATAAATAATTATAAAAATGAAAAAAGCATTGATAAAGAAAAGAATTTAAATCAAAATTTTAGTGATATATTTGCTAATATGGATTTAGAAAAAAATGATGATAATTGTAAGGTAACTAGCGTAACTTGTTTTGATACCAAAGAAACTTCAGCCTTTGGTTCTTTAGCAAGTGCTACTAATATTAAGGCAAAATTAGCAATTATTATTGATGATGTTGCGACAAAAGAACAAAGCGAAGAAATCAAAAAAATTATTAAAAATGGTAAAAAAATCACTCCGAGCTTTTTTCCTAACACAAACAATCACCCAGATACTAATAAATATTCAAAAGAATTTAAATCTTTTATGATACACCTTCCTTTAAGGGCTTTAAAGTTTAATAAAGAAGAGCCACTAACCCTTACTCCAAATGATAGTTATCAAGTGATTGAAAATAGGATTAAAAATATCAAAATCGCTTTTCCAAATCTAAAATATCTAAACAATCATACAGGCTCATTATTTAGCGAAGATGAAAACGCTATGAGAAATTTATTTAAAGCATTGAAAAAATATGATTTGATTTTCGTTGATTCAAGGACTAGTGCCAACACAAAAGCACCTACAATTGCAAAAGAATTTAATCAATTTTATATCCACAGAAATGTATTTTTAGATAATTCACAAGATTTAAATGATATTCGCAAAAAGCTAGATGAAGCAGTGGAATTTGCCCTAAAACACAAAAGAGCAATAGCCATAGCACACCCACACAAAAATAGCCTAAAAGCAATTAGCGAATATGACTTTTCTAAAGTTGAGCTAGTTTATATAGATGATATATACAACGATTATAAATGAGTTTAATACTCTTAAAAACCCGCCTGATAAGATTTATTATAAAGGCAATTTAGAACTTTTAAAAATGCCTAAAATAAGTATAGTAGGCTCTAGAAAAATGAGCGTTTATACAAAAAATCTAACCTTTAAACTAGCACAAAAACTAAGCCAAATAGGTATTTGCATAGTAAGTGGTGGAGCAATTGGAGTAGATATTGAAAGTGCAAAAGCAAGTCTGCCTTATCATATAGGATTTTTTGCAAACGGGCTTAATAAAATCTATCCAAAAAGCAATGAATTAATCATCAAACAAATATATGAAAACGCCCTAGCACTAAGCGAAAACGAGCCAAATCATATCCCATTAAAACACGATTTTTTAGCTAGAAATCGCCTTGTAGTAACTCTTGGAGATATTTTAATCATCACCCAAGCAGACCTTAAAAGCGGTTCATTAAACTCAGCAAAACACGCCCTAGAATATGGAAAAGATATTTATGTATTAGCCCAAAGAATAGGAGAAAGTGATGGCACAAACGAGCTAATCGCAAACTATAAGGCAAAAATAATTTATGATATTGATATTTTCGTAGCACAAATGCAAGAATACTTCAGCGTTCAAAAATGCTACACTCAAAACTACGATGAGTTTTTAGAATTTTGTAAAAACGGAGCAAATCTTGATGAAGCCTTAGAGCGATACGGCGAATTAGTATATGATTATGAACTTGATGGAAAAATAATAATTGATGGAGTTTTAGTTAGGAGTGTTTAATGGAAAATATACTTGCACTTGATTTAGGGCTTAAACGAATTGGCGTTGCAATTAGCATAATGAAAATTCCTATGCCACAACCTGCAATAATTAGAATAAATCGCAACCAAGCAGCCACAGAAGTAAAAGAACTAATCAAAAAGCACAAAATCACTAAAATTGTAATAGGCATTCCAATGGGTGGTAGTGCTGAAGATGAGATGAGAAGAAGAGTGGAGCATTTTTCAAAACTAATTGAGTTTAGTAATATAGTCTATCACGATGAAAGTTTTACAAGCAAACAAGCAGCAAAAATTATTAGTAGCAAAAAAAAAGATGGCAAACAAGATAGCATTGCAGCATTTTTATTGCTTAAGGATTATTTAGGAATTTAAATTGAAAAAGCTCGTTTGTTTGCTTATATTTAAAGTTTTGTTAGCAAATGATTATGACTTAGGATTTGAGATTTTTAAAAATATTGATTTTACAAAAGAGCCAATTGAATACGAAAATGATTTAAAACAAGTTTATAATTTATGGTCTAAAGCTTGTAAGAATAAAAATATGCAAGCTTGTTATGATTTAGGGTTTTTATATGAGAGCGGAATAGGAACTAAGCAAAATTATACTAAAGCCATAAATCTTTATACTAAAGCTTGTGAAAATAACTTATATGAAGCTTGTTATGCAGTAGGTTTTATGAATGCTTATGGGATTAGAACGCAACAAAACAAGAAAAAAGCTATTAAATTCTATACTAAATCTTGTAATCATAATTATGCTGTTGGGTGTTATTTTTTATCATTTTTATATAAGGATAAAAAAGCTAAAGAATATTTAAAAAAAGCTTGTGATTTAGGTGATGAAAGAGCTTGTAAAAGTATTGAGAATTTAAAAAATTAAATTAGAAATTTAAAGGAAGTAAGGTGAAAAAATTATTATGTTTAGCACTTTTAGGTGCAAGTGTTTTAGGTGCAGTTGATATTAAGGAATTAGAAAAAGCTTGCAATAAAAACGATTATAAAGCTTGTGATGCTCTTGGATATTTATATGCAAGTGGCGAAGATGTAGAGCAGGATTTTAAAAAAGCAAATAAATTATGGATTAAGGCTTGTAAAGGTAAAGATGCTTCTTCTTGTTTTAATATAGGATTATCTTACGAACAAGGAAACGGAGTAAAACAAGATTTAAAAAAAGCAAGTGAGTTTTACACAAAAGCTTGTGATGGTGGACATACTTTTGCTTGCACAAATTTAGGTTCTATGTATTTTGAAGGAGATGGCATAAAACAAGATTTAAATAAGGCGAGAGAATTTTATACTAAAAGTTGCGAACTACAAGATTTTGGTGCTTGTGGATTTTTAGGCTTTATGTATTATTCTGGAATTGGCGTTGCAAAAGATATTGAAAAAACAAAAGAATTATGGACTAAAGCTTGCGATAATAAAAATGGAGAAAGCTGTTTAGCTTTATCAAGTTTATATGAAAATGATATTAAAAAGTCTATTGAATTAATTAAAAAAGCTTGTGATTATGGAGAACATACTAGTTGTTTGCTGTATAAAAAAATAAACAAGCAATGACATTAAAGGAAGTAAAATGAAAAAATTATTATGTTTAGCACTTTTAGGTGCTGGTATTTTAGGTGCAAATGAGCTTGAAAGTCAGTGTAATCAAGGGGATTTTGAAGCTTGTTCAGATTTAGGAGTAGAATATGCTAAAAATCAAGATTATGCTAAAGCAAAAGAATATTTTACTAAGGCTTGTGATAGCGGAAATGCTACGGGTTGCAATAATTTAGGGGTTGTTTATGCGAATGAATTTGGAGTAAAACAAGACTATACAAAAGCAAGAGAGTTTTATGCTAAAGCTTGTGATAATGGGGATACTATGGGTTGCTCTAATTTAGGGTTTTTATACGAAAAAGGACTTGGAATAAAGCAAGATTATTTTAAAGCAAGAGAGTTTTATGCCAAAGCTTGCAATAACGGAAATGCTACGGGTTGCTTTAATTTAGGAATTTTATATGCAAATGGATTTGGAGTAAAAAAAGATTACATAAAAGCAAAAGAATATTTTACTAAAGCTTGCGATGGTGAAAACGCTAGTGGTTGCTCTAATTTAGGGGTTGTGTATGCAAACGGATTTGGAGCAAAACAAGATTATGCAAAAGCAATAGAACTTTATGCTAAAGGTTGTGATGGTAACGATGCTATGGGTTGTTATAATTTGGGAGCTTTATATAATAACGGGCAAGGCGTTAGAGAAAATAAAATAAAAGCTAAAGAATACTTAAGAAAAGCTTGTAATTTAGGCGAACACAACGGCTGTAGTCATTATGAAATATTAGATGAGCAAGGGTTTTGATAAATAACAATGATAAATTTAAAGGAAGTAAAGTGAAAAAATTATTATGTTTAATGCTTTTAGGTGCTGGTATTTTAAGTGCAAATGAGCTTGAGAATAAGTGTAATCAAGGGGATTTGGAAGCTTGTTTTAATTTAGGAGTAGAATATGCTAAAAATCAAGATTATGCTGAAGCAAAAGAATATTTTACTAAGGCTTGTGATAACGGACAAATTCTTAGTTGCCTTAGCTTGGGTGAATTTTACTTTTTTATAAATCAAGATTATGCTAAAGCAAAAGAATATTTTATTAAGGCTTGTGATGAAGATGCTACGACTTGCTCTGATCTAGGGTTGTTATATAGTGAAGGGTTTGGAGTAAGACAAGATTATATAAAAGCAAAAGAGTTATTTACCAAAGCTTGTGATGCAGGAAGTGTTGTTGGCTGTGTTAATTTAGGAAATTTATATGCTAACGGAAATGGTGTAAAGCAAGATAATGATAAAGCAAAAGAGCTTTTTACTAAAGCTTGTAATGATGAATTTACTGAAGGTTGTTATGGTTTAGGATTATTATATAGCAAAGGGGTGATTAGAACAAGCGAAGATTATTTAAAGGCAAGCGAATTTTATACTAAATCTTGTGATGGTGGAGAAAGTGTTGGTTGTTATAATTTAGGTGTTTTATATAGCAGTGGGTATGGAGTAAAACAAGATCCTATTAAGGCAAAAGAGCTTTTTACTAAAGCCTGTGAAGATGGGTTACCTAATGGTTGTTTTAATTTAGGCAGTTTGTATTATAAAGGCAAAGGTGTAAAACAAGATAAAACAAAGGCTAAGGAATATTTTGGCAAAGCTTGTGATTTAGGCGGTCAGAATAGTTGTTATTGGTATAGAAAATTAAACGAGCAAGGGTATTAATAATAAGAAATTTTAAGGAAATTTTATGAAAAAATTATTATGTTTAGTGCTTGTAGGTATGAGTTTATTTGCAAATAAAACCAATAAAGAATGTTTAAATATGGATTATAAAACTTGCTACGAGATAAATGATAAGAATTTAGAAATTAAATGTGACAATAAAGATTATCATGCTTGTTTTTTATTAACACTAATTGAGTTAGATAACAATTGCAACAAAAACGATTATGAATCTTGTCATAAACTAGCTAACGAATATGAGAGTGATTGGAAATTTAAAAAAGCTATAGAATTGCATACAAAGGCGTGTAATGGTGGATATTTTCAAAGTTGTGATTTTTTAGGCTTTTTTTATGAACATGCTCGTGGGGTAAAGCGAGATATTGCTAAGGCGATACATTTTTATAAAATAGCTTGTGATAACAAGGGATATTTAGCATGTGAAAGCATAGGTTATATATATTCTGAAGGTTTTTGGCTTATGCAAAATCATAAAAAAGCGATTGAATATTATAAAAAAGCTTGCGAGTATAATAAAGGAAGATGTGAAAAATTAGCTTGGCAATATGAAAAAATAGATGATTTCAAAAATGCTATTAAGGCTTATGAAATTTCTTGTGATGCTAAAAATAATAATGCCTGCTTACGCTTAGGAATAATGTATGAAAACGGCGAAAATATAGAGCAGGATATAAATATGGCAAAAAAATATTATAGTCTTACATGCCGATATAAAGGCGGCATAACTTGTGATAAACTAGAAATGTTAAACCAACAAGAAATTATAAAATAAATATGTAGGATAAAATATGAAAAAATTATTATCTTTGGTATTTTTTAGTATAAGTATTTTAGTTGCAAATGAAAACAATAACGAATGCTTAAATATAGATTATAAAACCTGCTTTAAACTTAATGAAGCCGAATTAAAAAGCAAATGTGATAAAAAAGATCACCCATCTTGCTATCTTTTAGATACGCTAAAATATGAAAAATTATGCGCTCAAAATGATTTAGAAAGTTGCTACGAACTAGCTGGGCAGTATGAAGATCATAAAAAATATAAAAAAGCCTTTAAACTACACACAAAAGCATGCGATGGTGGGTATTTTTCAAGCTGTGATTATTTAGGTTTTTTTTATGAACAAGCTCGTGGTATAAAGCGAGATATTAAAAAAGCTATGCAGTTTTATGAAATAGCTTGTGACAATAGAGTAGCGAATGCTTGCAAAAGTTTAGGCAATAAGTATTCTACAGGTTTTTGGGTTAAGCAAGATCATAAAAAAGCGATTGAATATTATAAAAAAGCTTGTGAATATGACCGACCATATCAATGTGAGGAATTAATATACGAATATGAAAAAATAAAAGATTATAAAGAAGCGATTAAGATTTATAAAAAAACCTGTGATAACGGATATTTCCCAAGCTGTGAGCGTTTGTTTTTGATGTATAAAAATGGCGATAGGGTAAAGCAAGATTTAAATTTAGCAAAAAAATATTTAGCCGATGTTTGTCGTTATAGCCCTAAGTACTGCGAAGAATTAGAAATAAATGAAGAAGAAATCTTTAATCAGGAAGTAAAATGAAAAAATTATTATTTTTAGTGTTTTTAGGCGCTGGTATTTTAGGTGCGAATGAGCTTGAGAGTAAATGTAATAAAGGCGATTTGGTAGCTTGTGTAAAATTAGGTGAAATATATTTTAACGAACAAAACTATCAAAAATCTATTGAATTTTTTAAAAAAGCTTGCGATGGTGGTTATGCTTTGGGATGTACCGGTCTAGGAAAATTTTATGCAGATGGAAGAGGTGTTAAACAAGACTTGGTAAAAGCAAGCGAACTTTACACTAAAGCTTGTGATGGTGGAGATGCCTTAGGTTGCTTTGTTTTAGGATTTTTATATGAACAAGGATTTGGAGTTACACAAAATTATACAAAAGCTATCAATCTATATATCAAATCTTGTAATAATAAATTCGGTGTAAGTTGTTCTATGGTAGGGGCTTTATATAGTAATGGCAAAGGTGTGAAAAAAGACAAAATAAAAGCTCAAGAATACTTTAACAAAGCTTGTGATTTAGGTTATCAGGGCGGTTGCGATGAGTATAGAAAACTAAATGAACAAGGATATTAATGATATTTAATCATACCGAGCATTTTAACGAGATTTATGGCTTTAAAAAGCCAATTGATTTGGAGTATTTCGGAGTATTTATAAACTCTATTAAATATGGTGAAGAAGAGTTTTTAAGTGTATTTAGTAAGTATTCGCCTACAAAGTTAGATGATAGTTTTTATATTTTTAATCAAGAATTTAAAATAAGAATTTCAACTCACGATTTAGCAATAAATGGCGGTATTTATATACAAGATTATTCAAGTTATTTATGCGCTAAGGCTTTAAATGTTAGCTCAAGCGATATTATTTTGGATATGTGTGCTGCTCCAGGGGGTAAGAGTATAAATCTAGCTAATTTTAGCGACAATTGTGAAAATCTAAGCTCAAATGAGCTAAATAGCAAAAGATTTCATAAGCTTAAAACAATCCTAGCAAACTACGGCGTAAAGGCAAAAACATATAATCACGATGGCGTTTTGATAGGTCGCAAGACACCCGAGAGATTTAGCAAAATATTGCTTGATGCTCCTTGTAGCACATTTATGCACGATTTTTCTATCACAAAAAGCCATAAAGAAATAAAGCAAATCGCCACTACTCAAAAAAAGCTTTTAAACTCTGCCCTAACAGCTTTACAGGTTGGTGGGGAGCTAGTTTATAGCACTTGCACGCATAATTTTTATGAAAACGAAGCAGTGATTTATAATGCGCTTAATTCTAAATTTAATATAGAACTTTTAGAAATTCATTTGCCTTGCGAATATTTACAAGGACTAAGTAATTACGATGAAAAATATAGCGATATTAGACTTGCTAAAACTTATCGCATAAAGCCAAGCAACACACATTCTGGCTTTTTCATAGCAAAATTAAGGAAATTAGGCTAAATTATTTTGCTAATAAATTTGTAATATTTTAAGAAATATTAAGCTAATTAGTGAGTTTAAATTATAAAAACTATATAGATAGATTTAATAGTATTTAAAAGACTTGAAAGTAAGAAAACGATAAGATATTTAATCAATACATAGCAAAATCTTATAAAAAATAAATTATTTTAATAATCTGCCTTGCCTAATCAACTACAAAATATTCTAATTAGCTATTTTAATTGTTTAGCTTGGCAATTAGTGTTTTTACAATAATTAGTTAAACCTAAATACTTAATAGTATTTAGGAAAAGTTTTAATTATTTGTTTGTTCTTTTAGTTTTTCTTCAAGTTTTTTAAGCTTTTTTTCTGATTTTTTATGCTCTTTTTCAACTTTTTCTACTTTATCATCAACTTTATTTTCTAATTCTTTAGCTTCTTTTTTAGCTTTATTTTTTAATTCTTTTTCTTCTTTATCAGCTAATTTTTTAGCTTCTTTATCTTTTTTAGCTTTGATTTTTTCTAAATCATCTTTGTATTTATCTTCAACTTTTTCTTTTTTAGCATTTAGTTTTGCTTGGCTTTTTTCTAATTTTTTACTCTCGTAATCATATTTAGTTTCAGCTTTGATGGTTTTTAATTTTTCATTATCTATTTTACCATCTACACAATTTTTGCTGATTTCTTGTTTTTGTGTTTTTAAATATTCTAACCTTTCTGGATTTGCCTTTTTTTGATTTTGAACTTTTGTGATTTGCTCATCAAGTTTATTTAAAACCTTATCACACGATGTAGCAGCAAAAAGCGATGAAGCTAAAGCAACACTTAAAATTAACTTATTCATAAATTCTCCTTAAAAAATATTCAGCAAATAGTATAAAAACACTCATTAAACAATTAGCTTAGCTAAATAAATTATATGTAGCTAATACAAATTAAGTAAAACTTAAGAATGGGGGGGGGTATTATACTGATTTTACAAAAAGCATAATGCAAAGCATTAGGCTTTAAACCAAATCAAAAGGAGAAAATATGAAAAAATTATTTAGTTTTGTAGCTGTTGCTACTATGTTTGTTGCTTGCGGAAGTAATACCCCTGATGTTGTGGCTAAAAATTGTCATAAAGCATATTTTGAAGGAGATTTAAATAAATATACCCAATGTTTTTATTTTAAATCAGAAGATGTAAAACAAAAACATATGGAAGACCTAATCTCCAATATTAATAGGAGTAGAAAAATGATTGCTGGAGTAGGTGGCATTAAATCAGTAGAAGCAAGTATATTGCGTGAATTTAAAGATGATAATGGAATTCAAACTGCTGAGATTCAAGCGATAATGACGGCTAATAATGGTGAAATTCATAAATTAACAAACGAACTTAAAAAAGTAGGTAATAATTGGTATATGTATGTATATAATAAGTAATTTTAATGATTACGGCTTAAGGTTTATTGGAATTTATCTTAGATAAATTCCAAAATCTATTATTAGCTAAAGGAAAAACCTTTAGCTAATGCAAACTTGTCCTGCATAAACGATAAAAAATCTTAACATTACTACACCAACTAGCACAGCAAGAGAGTTTATTATTATGAATGCAGGTTTATAGGCGTGGTTTTTAAGTGCGGTTAGGGCTATTAAAATAGGTAAAACAAGCCCCGTTCCTAACACTCCAAACCAAAATAATTTTGAATAAAACTCATGAGAAAAAATAGCCTTAAGCGATATTAAACTCTCGCCCCCGCTATAATACATTCCTACAAAAAGTAAAAGCAAGATAGGGATTTCAAGCATTATTGCTCTTAAATCTAAAACTAATAAATACTTTATGTTTTCTTTATTTAAGTGAGCTTTAAAAAATAAAATTCCCACAAGTATATTTGCAGCTATTCCACAAGAAAACGCAGAAACCACAAAAAGCAATGGTAAAATAGGAGTATTCCATAAAGGGATTTTAGAAATCGCACTTAATAAAAATCCCGTATAAGCACCAACACATAAAGCTAAGAAAAACAATACATATTCAATCATCTTTGCAAAATTAGCCATTTTTCTTATGGAATTTGTAATAGGAATTAAGAACCTAAAATAAAGCCCTATTTCACGCTCAAAAATAATTAATGCGTATAAAAATGCTAAAGGTGTATAAACTAATAAAAATAAAACACCTAAAGTCATAACCGAAGTAAAATTGTATTTTATTAGCAATAAATAAAATGTAAGTGGTTTGCCTAAATCAATTATCAAAAGCAAAAGCCCCAAGCTAATAGCAAGTGGAGAAATTAACGCTCCTGCTTTAATCGTTGCGTCCCAAATACTATTAGTATTATGTGTAAATCTATTAAATTTTACTATTAATGAAACCATCAAACACCCAGCACTAAGCCCTGCTAAAAACAAATATAGTGCAATAGGCCAAGGCCAATAAATCTCATTATATTGCATTAAACTCCCTGCCATATTATTCATAGCGTCCTCCTTTTGTATTTTTTATAAAACCTAGTTTTGGTTTAGTGCCTAAATGAGCTTTAGGATATTCAACGCTTTTACTTGCTAAGACTTTATTAACTTCTGAATTGCTATCATTTATATCCCCAAAAATTAGTGCATCAGTAGGACATACGCTAACACAAGCAGGGGTTAAACCATCGCTTACTCTATTTGGATAACAAAAAGTGCATTTATCAATTGCTTTTGTGATAGGATTAAGAAATCTTGCATTATAAGGACAGGCTAATATGCAGTATTTGCAAGATACACATAAATTTTCATCAATTAATGTTATTCCATTTGCTAGTTTAAAACTAGCTCCCGTAGGACATACGCTTACACACGGGCTATCTTCGCACATTACACAACTTGCCCTTGTAAAATCTGTTTGAAGATTTGGAAAAACTCCCTTCATTTTCGCATGAACTTGCACTCTAAAAACCCCACTTGGAATTTGATTTTCGTTTTTACAAGCTACGCTACAAGCCTCGCAACCTATACATAAATTTTCATCGTGAATCATTACAAACTTTTTCATCTTTAAGCCCTTTTAATATCTACGCCTATATTTGTAACCATTGTGCTACAAACATAACCACTTCTTGAACCTAGCACTATGCTATCATTTGCACCTATTTCGTGAATGTTTTTAAGTGCTGGAGTATTACGACCAAATCCGTGATAAATAAACAATGTATCAGGACGAATTCCTTGAGTTAGCATAAGTTTTACTTGGATTTTGCCAAATTCATTTTCTAAATATACTAAATCGCCATCTTTAAAGCCTAATTCTTTAGCCTTAGTTTCATTTATCCACACAGGACTTTCACTCATTAATTCATTTAAAATTGGGATATTTTGAGTATGAGCGTTTGTATGAATTGGAGTTTTACCACTCGTTAGACAAAATTCATGATTTTTAAACACATCATAATCAGTTGTATTTAAACAGCCGTGAGTTGGGAATAAGTTTTCAACTTTTTCTATGAAAAGCTCTATTTTTTTACTAGGTGTCTTAAAACTAATTAGCGAACTAAGTTCGCCGTTACTATTAATTTTATCTTTAATTTGCGGATAAGTTTTAGCAAATTCTTTTATGGTTTTTGGCTCTCTTAAATAAAGACTAGGGACTTTATAAGTTACTATGCCATCTTTTTTAAGATTTGCTAGTAAATCTACATTGCCTTTAGCTTGCTGCATTCTATACTCATCTATTGTCGTATAAGTATAAAGCTCATCAATTTTCATCATACTTGCTAGTTTTCTAAAAATATCAAAACCACTTTTTGTATCGCCTATAACTTCTACGGCTTTATTTCTCATATAATAGCCATTTCCTATAGTTGCAATGCTCTCATCTCGCTCTAAATATGAGCTTTCTGGTAATACCACATCAGCTAAATTGCTAAAATCATTTAAATATATATCAATACTTACTATAAAATCTAGCTCATTTATAGCCTTTAAACTCTCATTTACATTTGCTACATTTACTAAGTGATTAAACCTAGTATTTACCCAAGCTTTAATAGGATATGGCTTTTTGCTAAGTATTGCAGGGGCAATATCCATTAAAACTCCGTGTTTTCTGGATACAAAATAATTTTTATTTCCAACTTCACCTGCACCATCAATTCTAGGAGTGTTAGGAACCTTAAAAACATTGCTAGGATTATCAAGAGTAGGGAAAATATCTTCGCCTATGATTTTATTTAAAGTATTTGTATTTTTGCTAGTGTGAATGCCACCTTTTTTCTCGTAATTTCCCATTAAAGCGTTTGCTATTGCAATAGCTCTTGTGCGTTGATATTCTGCATAAGTAGTAGTGGTTTTATGTCCCCAATCAATTACTACTTTAGGAGCAGCTTTATAGATTTCATCGGCAATTCGCTCAATAGTATCAGCACTAATTCCAGTGATACTTTCTTGCCATTTAGGGCTTGTATCTTTTACACTAGCTTTAAGTTCATCAAGTCCTATGCAATATTCATTTACAAATTCTTTATCGTATTTTTCATCTCTTAGCCAAATATGAATTAATGCCATTAAAAACGCCACATCAGTTCCTGGCTTAATAGGTAGCCACTCATCAGCCTTAGCAGCAACTACGCTAAATCTAGGCTCAAGGACAAGTAGTTTTGTATCACTTGCAGCTGCAAATTTAGCTAGTTTTTTAGCATCACTTATTACTATACCTTCAAATAAATTATGTCCGAAATTTACAATATATTTTGCATTAGCAAAATCTCTTGATAAGCCGCCACCATAAGTATGCTCTAAAACCATATTATAAGTAATCGGACAGCTTGAATAATGTGAAAATATATTAGGACTGCCGTAAGCACAGGCAAAATTACTCATATGAGTGTGAGATTCTCCGGCTTTGCTTGTAAATATTACGCTACTAGCTCCGTGCTTTTCTTTTATTTCGTTTAACTTTGTTGCAACTAGGTTTAAAGCTTCGTCCCAACTAGCTTCACGCCATTTGTTTTCCCCACGCTTACCTACACGAATTAAAGGCTTAATAAGGCGGTTTTTATCATATAATTGATTAATTCCTGCTCCACCCCTTGCACATACGCTAGTTTTATTTGTGCTAAATTTTGGATTACCATTAATAAATACACCTTTATTATCTTTAACGCTTATTTCAATAGGACAGCGAGTAGAACACATCTCGCAAACCGAAAAAACACTTTTTTTATCCCCGTTTGTAAAGGCATTAGCACTCAAAACTGGATTAATACAGGCTAATGAACCTAAAAATGCAGAGCCTTTTAAAAATTCCCTTCTTTGCATTAATACTCCTTAAAATACAAATACTTTCAAAGTATTTAATTAAATTATACTTAAAAATTTTAATTAAATTATAAAATTATAATATATTTTATTTTAAATTATCGGAATTTAAATTCTTTTTATTTTTTATGCCAAATTCTTGAATTAAAATATAATTTTTTAGATTTTTCTTGACAATTAAAAATTTTTTTTGTATTATTCAACCTTTCACAAATATTTTAATGTCTTGTTAGCTCAGCAGGTAGAGCATCTCACTTTTAATGAGGGGGCCGCTGGTTCGAATCCAGCACAGGACACCATCAATCTTGGTCGCTTAGCTCAGTTGGTAGAGCGCCACCCTTACAAGGTGGATGTCATAAGTTCGAGTCTTATAGCGACCACCATTTCTTAAACTAGGTTGCGGCGGTAGTTCAGCTGGTTAGAATATCGGCCTGTCACGCCGGAGGTCGCGGGTTCGAGCCCCGTCCGCCGCGCCATTTCCCTTTCTTTTAAAAATTTAAACAATAGTTCTCTCCTTTAATATTTTTATTTCTTAATTTATTTAGGATAAAATCTATCTCTTAAAAAAAATATTAAAGGAGAATTATGAAAGATTTTTTCATTAACTTTTTTACACTTTCAGAGCCTTTATCAATTACTTTTGTATTAGTTTATCTAATATTATGCTTTTGGCTAAACCGCTTAGCATATACTATAAGTTTTGCAAAAAGAATGACATTGGCACTATTTTTAGGTGTTATTTTGGGTGTATTAGCTCAATATTTGGCAAATTATCCTGCAAATTCTAAAGAAATTTTATGGCTTGAGCAAACTAGAATTTGGTATTCTTTCGTTGTAAGTATTTTTATTAGCTTGTTAAAACTTATGATAGTTCCTATTGTATTTTTTGGAATTTCATCATCTTTATTAAAGCTTGAAGGTGGAGTAAAGATTTCATCAATTCTTAGTAGAAGTATTTTTTGGCTTTTAATAACTACTGCAATTGCAAGTGCTATAGGTCTTAGTTTAGGTGTAATATTTAATCTAGGAAGTGATGTTGTAGTGCAAACTTCAAAAACTATAAAAGAAGCTAGAACTCTAAGCTCAATTTTATTAGGTTTAATGCCAAATAATATCATAGATTCTTTTGCAAATAATAATATTTTAGGAGTAATTTTAGTAGCATTTTTATTCACTCTTGGTGCAAGAAAAATAGGCACAAAAGAAGAAAATAAAGAAATATTTAGCACCTATAAAAACCTAGTAATTTTTATAAACAAAATTATTATGAATGTAATTACAAATATAATCCAACTAATGCCTTATGCTGTTGTCGCAATGATTGCAAATGTGCTAATAGCAAATGGAGTTGCAGCTATGAAAGAAGCTGGGTTATTTATAATATTAACTTATGCAAGTGGAATTTTAATGATTGTTGTATTTTCTATCATTTTAGCATTTCACGGCTTATCTCCTATGGTGTATTATAAAAAAGCGTTTGAAGTGCTATTATTAGCTTTTACTTCAAGAAGTTCAGCGGGTGTTTTACCGATTACCATTCGTACACTTCATACTAAATTAGGCGTTAGTGAAAACAATGCAAACTTCGTAGCAGGGCTAGGTGCTACTATAGGAATGAGTGGCTGTGCTGGGTATTATGTAGGGCTTGTGGCTGCATTTATTATGCATAGTGCAGGGCTTAGCATTGATTTATCTAGTGCGGTTTTAATTATCATAATTACTATTGTTGGGTCTTTAAGCATCGCAGGAATTCCTGGAATTTCAATTGTAGCAGCTTCTATTATGATTACAGGGCTTGGACTTGGGGATAAGTTTTATTTACTAGGTGTAATTTTTGCAATTGACCCTATTATAGATATGGTAAGAACTATGAGCAATGTAAATGGTGCTATGATTGCAGCGATTGCGACTGATAGCGAGTTAAAAACATTAAATAAAGATGAATATAAGGATTTAAACAATGAAAGAGATTAATTATCAAGAATATTTAAATATTAAAGATAATGCAACTTGTGTTATAGCTTTTGGAGCACCTTGGTGTAGGGATTGTAAGATTGCTGAGCCGTTTTTGGTAGAGCTTAGTCAAAAATATACTAATATAAATTTTTACCATGTAAATGTTGATAAAGATGAAAATATAAGAGCTGATTTGGGTATTCGCCATATTCCTACGATACTTTTTTTAAAAAATGGAGAAGAAGTGCATACAAGAGTGGTTGAGCCGCACTCAATTTCTTTAATTGAAGAAGGCGTTTTAAAGCTTTAAAATGTTTAAAAATCCATCACTTAATAATGTGTTTTCACAGAATTTTGATGGATTTTATATATATTCTAAAAATAGCGAAATTGAAATTCTTTTAAAAGAATTAGCAAATAATCTAAGCAAAAATAATCTAGTTTTATATATTTGTAATACTGATACAAAAGGCTTAAATAAAAATATTTATCACATAGATATTTTTAATGATTTAGCGATTTTACAAGTTAAAAAATTGAAATATTTTGATTATATTTTCATTGAAAATTTATCATTTTTAAAAAATATAAATTTTCCAAAAAATGCAAAAATTATTGCAAACGGATTTTTAAAATCTGATTTAAGATATTTCAAGGGTAAAAAAACTAGATTTTTAAGATTTATATACACTCAAGATTTTATAAAAATATTTAATCAAAATTGTGAGTTTTTATATAATTTCAAACCCAAAAATCATAGTATTTTTAGCCCAAATGAGTTAGATTTTGATATAGATAAAGAAGTGGAATTTTATTTAAACTGCATTAAGCAAGGCTTTAGGTTTTATGATTTTAGAAAAAGTAGAAAAGATGAGATTTTTAAAGCACTTGGAGATGGCAATGTATCTTTTAACGAAATTCCATTCGCAAATAATATTAGCAAAAAATATTTTTATATAAATAATCACAAAATCAACAAAGACTTTATACCAAATAATATAAATAATATAAAAGTAAATTTTATAAGTAAGAAAACAGAAGTGAAAAAATCAATATTTAAAAAATTATTTAATTTTAAGTAGGCTAGGAAAATCCTAGCCTTTAAATTATAGTTTTTCGCTATTGTTAGCTAGGTAATCAGCAACACCTTTTGGATCAGCTTTCATACCTTTTTCGCCTTTATGCCAGCCTGCTGGACATACTTCACCATGCTCATTTGTAAATAGCATTGTATCTACCATTCTAATCATTTCATCAATATTTCTTCCTAATGGTAGGTCATTAATTACTGCGTGGCGAACTGTGCCATCAGCATCTAATAAGAATGAACCTCTTAAAGCTACTGCTTCATCAAATAATACATCAAAACCACGAGCGATTTCTTTTGTAAGGTCTGCTACTAAAGGAAATTGTACATTGCCAATACCACCTTGATTCACTGGAGTGTTTTTCCAAGCAAAATGGCAGAATTCGTTATCACCGCTAATTCCGATTACATTAATTCCTCTATCTTGGAAATCTTTAAATCTTTTATCAAATGCGATAATTTCACTTGGACATACGAATGTAAAATCTTTTGGATAAAAGAATACTACTGTTCCTTTTTTACCCATATTTTTGTATAGATTAAAATTGTTATCTATTGTATTGTTTCCTAATACAGCTGGAGCTGTAAAATCTGGTGCTTTTTTTGTAACTAACATAATTTGTCTCCTTATTAATAATTTTTATTTGTTAAAAAATTATAAATGTTAAAAGTTAATAGAAATGTTAATCATACAAAAATTATCCTAAAATAATTTAAATCAAGATTTTAAGTAGTTTTATGAAAATTATAAATTAATATAGTTTTAAAATTATTTAATTTAAATAATTATTTAAAATGTTTTTAATAAAAATTAATTTATAATATGATTTGCTTTTTGCCTTAGGCTTGTTAGGGTGGAAAGGTGGTAATATGGGAGAAACAATTATTTTAATCGTTTTAATCATAGCTTTACTAAGAACTTTAAAAAAGTTCTAGTAAAACCATTTATTTTTTCAAACTAACTAAATTATAGTAAAGCACGGCTTAGCCTAAGCTTAAAGCAATTCACCTAACCCTAGCAAATTAGCCGTGTTTTGCTAGGGTTTATACATATTTAAGTAATTTTATTCCGATTACAAAATAATCAATCACTAAACCTAAAGCTAATAATACAAACGGACTTATATATACTAATGTCTTATCCTTATATTTTATGCATAGAATTATACCTGTGATTAATCCTAAAAAACTTACTAGATAGTTTAGAATAAATGCCTTTAGGGTGTAGTAATTAAAGCTTTCTATATCGCCTACATTTTTATTAATATTAAGTATTTTATCCTTTACTATTGTTTCATTATCGTTATTTTTACTTAATTCATATTCATTAAAATGAGATGATAGCATTGTATTTATAAAACTTTCTTTTGTTAGTTCAAGCCCTAGCTCTTTTGCATTTTTTTCATAGCTTTGTTTCGTATCTATCGCATTAAGCATTGTATAATAACTTTGCAATTTTGAACCTAAATTCTCTAACTTATAAGCTCTTTTTTCTATCCATTCATCTTCACTTAATATTCTTTCTCCTGTAGGTGCTACTTCATCTACATATTTAAAATACTCTTCACTAGCTTTAGATAATAATTTATGCCTTTCCATTTCTTTATCTATATAATCACTTGTAAAAGGTGTATAACCTTTAGTGGTATTAAAATATTTTTTTATATTACTTTCACTTAAAGGTATTTTTATAGCTTGAAGATTATTAACAACTTTTTCTGAATAGTCTTTTATGCTCTGATTTGCTTTGCCATACTTTTTATAATTTTCAATTGTTTTAATTTTATAATCATTGTGCCATTCTTGTGGTAATTGCTTTATTAGTTCTTCATCGCTTAGATTAATTTGTAAGCCTTGTGAATATACAAGGCTCATTATAATAATTAATATTTTTTTCATTATTGTGTTGCCTTTAGTGAATATTTACTCGTATAGATATTATCCACTAAAGACTTAATTAATTCTTTACTCTCATTATTATAAGCTGATAATTTATTATTTATTTGATTTCTTATACTCTCTTCAATATCTCTTAAATCACTTGCTACTTTGCCTTTACTTTGCCAAAAACCTGTATAATCAGGGAATACTGACCTTATATCTTCATATTGTGATTTTAGCTTAGTGCCTGAATTTTGATATATCTTCATAAATGTTTTTGTTCTATTTTCTAGCAAGTCTACAGGATGAGAATTACCACCAACTCTAGTAAAAAATCTACCAATATTACCTGTATAGCCTACATTAAAATCCTTACCTTTGCCATTTTCTAATACATCATATATATCATTTAAGCCTTTAGATAACAATAATAAATCTTGTATTTCTTGTATTTCTTCTTCAGGTTTAGAAAATCCTTGTCTTGCTAAAGTATCCTTAAGCATAGTATAAATACCTGAAGTATTGCTATTAATATAAGCTTTATTTTGATTTTTTATATTTTCTAGTTCTTTTTGTCTTTCTTGTAGCTTTGCTAATTCTTGCCTAATTATTTCTGGGTCTTCTAGGTTTGATGCGGCAGTTGTTAAACTAGTGGCTAATTGTTTTATCTTACTTGCATTATTTAGAAACTCCTGCTCTATAGCTTTATTTTGCTCTTGTGCTTTATTAAACATAGCTAAATCTACATTAGAAACGCCATTATTTCTCACGCTATTTGCACCATTACCACTACCTTTAGGAATAGGGTTAAAATTACTTTCTATTGCATTATAGCCTGAAGATACATAACCTAAATGTTTCGTAGCTTGGGTTTTCATATCTAAATATTTTTGAGCGTTTGCTATTTGAGTAGTATTATCAGCTAGTGGGTCATTAAAAGATGATATCATCTTATAATCTAAGTTTTTAAAATAAGCATTCTTTAAATCATCTCCTTTTAAGTTAGGAAACTTGAGTGAAAACTCATTAAAATCACTCATTACTTTTTTAGCTTCTTCTTGTTCTTTATAAACTTGGTCTTTAAAGAACATATTTTGCTTACGCTCGGCTATCGTTGAATAAATATTGTTTATATTTGCTTTATGGCTTTGTTGTTGCATTTTAAATTTTCAGGTTGTGTTTTTGTAGCGAATTGATTTTGCTTTAGGGTTTCCATATCGTTTGCAGTTTTTATTTGCTCTTGTGCGATTTTATCATCTTTAGTTTGTCTAGCTATATCTAAATCAATTGCACCTTTTTGTACTTGATTTTCTAGGTTTTCCGTACCAAGTCTAATAAAATAAGAGATTTTTATTAATTTATTTAAAGTAAAAAAGCAATTTCAAATTCTACAAAAATTTCAAATATAAAACTAGGAATTTCCTTAAGAAATCCCTAAAAATTATTTAATTTCATTCAAACCATCAAGGTCTAAAACACCGCCACTACTAGCATTACTAACTAGCTTTTGATACATTCTAAGCCATCTTGAATTAAGCTCTTTTTTAATAGGCTTAAATTCTGCTCTTCTTCTAGCCATTTCTTCATCATCAATTAATAGATTTATAGTGCATTTAATAGTGTCAATTTCTATTAAATCTCCATCTTTAATAAGCCCTATTTCGCCACCTTCAGCAGCTTCAGGTGAGCAATGCCCTACACTAAAACCACGAGTCGCCCCGCTAAATCTACCATCAGTAAGCAATGCAACAGACACACCTAAGCCCCTACCCATAATAAGACTTGTTGGGCTTAACATTTCTTGCATTCCAGGACCACCTTTTGGACCTTCATAGCGAATTACTACACAATCTCCAGCAACCACTTTTCCACTGCTAATCCCTGCTATTGCTTCATCTTGAGAATTAAAGCAAACACATTTACCACGGAAAACCTTATCACCAACGATACCGGCTACCTTTATTACCGCACCTTCTCTTGCGATATTGCCAAATAATACGCATAATCCACCACGCTCAGAGTATGGATTATTTAAAGTTTTTATAGCCTTTCCATCAGGATTACTATCTTTAATCAGTTCTCCTATGCTATCTCCACTAATAGTAAGTGCATCTTTGCTAAAGAATTTACTTTTTTTGCTAACTTCATTCATTATTGCATATATTCCACCACTACTTCCTACATCTTGCATATGAGTTCCTGGCAGACTTGGGCTAACCTTAGCTATATGTGGTGTATCTTGAGCGATTTCGTGCATTAATTTTAAATCAATCTCATAAGCATAAGCTTCTTTTGCAATTGCTAAAGTGTGTAAAATTGTATTCGTGCTACCACCCATTGCCATATCACAAACAAGAGCATTTTTTAAACTCTTATTATTTAAAATATTTCTAATTTTGTATTTTTCGCTTAGCTCTTCGCTCTTTGCAATCTCACAAATTCTTCTTGCAGCACTTCTTAATAATTCTTCTCTTTCAGAAGTTAAAGCTAAAATAGTTCCATTTCCTTTAAGTGCAATACCAAGGCTTTCCATTAAAGAATTCATTGAATTTGCAGTAAACATTCCACTGCAACTTCCAGCTCCAGGACATGCGGCACATTCAATTTCTTTTAATTTCGCTTCATCAATTTTACCAACTTCGTATTCGCCAACCGCTTCAAACGCTGTATTTAAATCAATTTGAGAACCATCTTTAAGCTTACCTGCAGCCATCGCTCCACCACTTACAAAAATAGTAGGCACATTCACTCTTAAAGCCCCCATAATCATACCTGGAGTAATTTTATCGCAGTTTGGAATAGCTATCATTGCATCTAGGCTATGTGCGTTCATAACCGTCTCAACACTACTTGCTATTAATTCACGACTTGGCAACGAATAAAGCATTCCACTATGTCCCATAGCAATACCATCATCAACACCAATGCAGTTAAACTCAAATGGCACACAGCCGTTTTTGCGTATTTCATCTTTGATAATTTCAGCATATTTGTTTAGATAAAAATGCCCTGGAATAATCTCTATAAAACTATTACAAACCCCAATAAATGGCTTTGCAAAATCTTCATCTTTTAGCCCAACGGCTCTTAATAATGACCTACTTGGTGCTTTTGTATAACCTTTTTTAATAGTATCACTTCTCATTATTGCTCCTTTTTATATATTAATAGATTTTCAAATTCCTATTTTAAATTCTAAATAAAAATATTATGTGGTTCTTCAGGTTTGCTTAGCTCATACCCTTGAGCTTTTTCTATTCCATAATCTTGAACTATTTTTAAAATTTCTTGATTTTTTACAAACTCAGCCACAACTTCATAACCTTGCTTATGAGCAAATCCTACTAGAGTTTCAAGAACGGTTCTAGCATTATTATCAATTACTAAACTTTCAATAATTGAGCCATCAATTTTTAAATAATCAAACTTAATTTTTAATAATCTATAAAAATTTGAATATCCACTACCAAAATCATCTATTGCTATCTTACAACCCCTAAACGAAATTGATTTTAAGAAATTTGATAAATCATCGTATTTATCAATACTTTCGCTTTCTAATATCTCAACACATAAAGCTTCTGGGCGAGAGCATTTTTCTAATCTACCTTCAAATACATCTCTAGTTTCTTTATTGATAATATCAGAGTTAGCTAGGTTTATACTAAAATTCGCATTAGGATATTGCTCTATCAAATCAAAAACCTTATTAATTACTACTTCTTGAATATCTTTATAAAGACCCACTTTTCTTGCTACATCTAAGAAAAGTCCCGGTGATACTATATTATTATGTTCATCTCTTAACCTAACTAATACTTCATAATAAGAAACTTCTTTTGTAATAGAATTATGCACACCTTGACAAACCACAAATATTTTATCATTTTCTAAAGCATATCTTATCTGACCTACTACTCTTTGTTGCTCTGCGTGTTGTTTTTCTATACTTAAACCTTCTTTATAAACACAATAAGGCTCTTTTGTTTTAATAGTCTCATAACTTGCTAAGATTGCTTGTGCAAGTCTATTAATAATCTCTTGATTTGACTTTCTAATATCACGCTCACTTGAAATTCCGATATTTAATTCTAAGTCTTTAAGTTCCATACCAGAATTTATTTTTAACTCAAATTTATTTTTTTTACCCCTTGTAGAGTTGATTGTTTGAGTTTTAAAATGATTTTGTATCAAATCAGCTGCTGCCATAGCTTCTTCGTGGTTTTTATAAACTATACAAAACTCGTCTAGTTGCAAATGATAAATACTGGTGCTTTTTAATACCTCATCGTTATTTTTCACATTTAAAGCATTTTTTAAAGAATTTGCAAAAATCTTTATAATTTCATCAATCATAATAGTTGAATAATTTAGCCTTAAATCATTGAAATTATCAATTTTTAAATATAAGAAAATATTATTTTTATTAGCTTTATCGTCTTTTAATTCCCTATCTTGTAAAGCCTGTAAAGATAATAAACCTGTTAAGCTATCTGTATCTAATTTCTTTTGCATATTATCAAGCTTGGTTTTATAATCTTTAATTTGTAAGATTTTTTTAGTTACATCAACCTTATTAATCAGCTCAATATTATCACCTAAATTTTTTCTAAACACAGAGAAAAATCTAGTTTCTTTTCTACTTGTAATATCATTTTCATTATAAGCTTGGATTTTACTATGACTTTCTTGAATTAAAGTTCCATAATCAAACCCCTTAGCACTATCACTTAAATCAATAATCCCATCTAACGAATCATAAAAATTCACAGCTTGTGCTTTTCTTATGCTTTCACTTTGTTCGGTTGGTGCATGGACATTAAATGTAAAGGTATCATTTACATATTCAGCATATAAATTCTTTTTATTTTTTGTATTAATTAAAACTTGTTGAATTGGAGAATTTAAAAATGCTTTATATAAAATATTTAAAGCATTTGTTAAATCAGAGCTATATTTAAAAATAATAAAAGTAGTAAATATTAATAAAACTGCAAAAATTGCACCAACTAATACTAATTGGTCATTTGTTTTTTCTAAGCATTCAATTTTCGTTAGAATTTGTAATTTTAATTGAGTTAGAATATTTTCAAAATCTGTAAAATTCTTAATCTCATTCTTTTCTTCGTGCAATTGCTTCACATCACTTAATAATTTTCTACTTAAAATTAAATATGTTTTTTCATCATCAATAGTTGCAATTTTATCTTCTAAAAGCTCTATATATTCTTTATCTTTATCTAATTTGGTTTTTGCATAATTTTGTTTTAGTTCAATTAATTGTGTTTTATAATCAATAATTTGTTTTGTATTATTTTCTATTAATGAGTCTAAAAATTCAATATATCCTTTTATTGAACTCACGCTAATTTTAGTAGCAAATATATACTCTAAAACATTTTGTTTTACATCAACCAATTTTGATTGAGAATAAAGCACATTAAAGCTTTTAAAATCACTTCCACTAGTTCCTAATAAACTATTAAAATCTTTTATATATTGCTTTAATTGTTCTATACTTTTTTTAATTTTTTCTTCTTCAGCCATACTCAACTGATTATTGTTTTTAAGAATTTGAATTAATTCACTAGTTTTAATATCAATTTCGCTTAATTTTTTACCACTACTTTCAAAATTTGCATAAATACTTGGTCTTTCTATATTTAGCATTAATTCTTGATTATCTAACATAATTTCGTGTATATGGTTGTTTATATCGTAATTAATATCTATTTGATGAAGTTTGGTAAAAAATATACCAGTACAAACAAATATACCAATCATCATAGCAGCAATAAATATTTGTAAAATTTTTTGAACGAATGTTTTTATTTCTATGTTTTTATATTCTCTATTCATCTTTCTTCCAAAATCTTAGGTCTTTTTCCTTCAAGGGTTTTTAAAAATTCTATTATATCATCAACATCTTTATCTGGCATAACTATTCCTAGCTGACAAGCAGCCATAGACCTAACAATATCTTCTAAATTTTTAAAAGCTCCTTTATAAGTATATGGTTGAGTTATTGTAATATTTCTTAAAGTAGGCACTTTTACTTTACCATCTTCTAATTTACAGCCTTCTGAAAAGCTAGTATTTATATCAGCAATTATATTGCTTCCAAAATTACTACCATTATGACACGACGAACAGCCATAAAAATTAAATAATTTCAGCCCTCTTTTAGCTCTTATGCTAATAGCATCTTTATCTCCTTTTAAATATAAATCAAAAGGAGAATCCAGAGTAACTAATGCTTTTTCAAATTCCACTAGCACATTAACTAAATTATCATAATTAGCAGCTAATCCTATATTATTAAACCATCTTTGATATGTTACATTGAATTTAACCCAATCATCAAACTCATCAGGAGTAATATTCATATCATCTCTTAATGTCTTTTTAATTTGTTCTTTTAAATCGGTAATATTTGCGTCTTTAAAAAATAAATTAGAATATGCAATATTTAAAATTGTTGGTGGATTTGTCAAATTATCAGAATTTATACCGGAATCATTTGAGCCGCTACCTGTTAAATTTAAATTATGGCAAGTATTGCAAGATACTTTATTAGGGCTTAAATTAACATCAAAATATAATCTTTTACCAACTGAAGCTAAGTTTTTATCATAAGGTATGGTAGCTAAAGGTTTATACATATTATCTTCTGCAAAAACACAAATAACAAATGTAATTAAAAATATAATCTTATTCATCATTTTCTTTGCATTCCTCACAAACTCCTTTTACTAAAACCGAGCTAACTTGAATTTTTTCAATATTTGGAAATTCTAAATCTTTAGTATGATGACAAATATCACAAACAAAAAGAGCATGATTACCTTTATTTATCTGATAATATCCTTTACCATCTAAATCAATTTTAGTTACTAATTTAACCTTTTGAAACTGCTCCATCGTCCTATAAAATGTAGTTTTATTTGCCTTTGTTTTAAAATCATCAAAACATTTAGGCTCTTTAGCAGCTAAAAGCTCATCTAATAATAAAATTCTAAGTTCTGTAATACCGATATCGTGCTTTTTTAATAATTTAACTGAATTCATTCTGCTAATAATAGCAAAAAAAATTAAAATTTAAACCTAATTTATTTTTTGCAACTAAGTTGCATTTAAGCAACAATTTACTACACTTGCAACTATAAATCATTTATGAAAAGGAATTGCAATGAAAAAGATATTATTAAGTTCATTAGCTAGCGTATATTTATTAGCTAATAATGTAGGAGTTAGCATATTACCACAAGTTGAAATTGTTAAAAAACTATTACCAAATGCAAATATTACAACTCTTATGCCAGCAGGAGCTGACCCACATACTTATGAGCCAAAACCAAAGCAAATGATGGAGCTTAGTAAGGCTAAAGTATTTTTAGGTATCGGGGTTGAAATTGAAGATATATGGCTTAAAAGACTTGCTGAAAATACTAATATAAAAATAATTCACACTGATGAAAATATCCAAAAAAATAATTATTCTCATAAAGAATTAAACGAGCACCATCACGAACATAATGATGATGTGTATAATGGGATTTTTGATGATAATGATGTAAAAAATAGAGATTTAAGTGATTGGATTGGTGATTGGAAATCAATTTATCCTTACGCTAAAAATGGAGATTTTGATGAATATTACAAATTAAAATCAAAGGCAAAAAAAGATAAAACCGAGCAAGAATATAAAGAATATTATCTAAATGGCTATAAAACCGATGTAGAAAGCATAATCATTACAAAAGATAGTATGGAATTTATACAAAATGGTATAAGTAAAAAATCAAATTATAAGTATATTGGATACAAAATATTAACCTATGAATCAGGTAAAAAAGGCGTTAGATATTTATTTGAAGCTACCAATAAAGATGCAGCTTTTAAATATGTGCAATTTAGCGACCACAATATCGCTCCTACAAAAGATTTAGAACATTTTCATATATTTTTTGGCAACTCTAGTCAAGAAGAATTGCTAAAAGAAATGGATAATTGGCCAACTTATTATCCTAAAAATATGAGCGTAAAAGATATTAAAAAAGACTTAATTCATCACATAGGCTCAAATCATAAAGAAGAGCACCATCATCACGAACATCATCACGAGCATTCAGGCTTAGATGTGCATATTTGGACTGACCCTATTTTATTAAAACAAATTGCACAAAATTCAGCTAATGCTTTAAAAGAAGCTTTTCCTAATGAAAGCAAAACAATTGATGAAAATCTAAAAAATTATGAAAAAGAATTAGATGAATTAAACTTAAAAATATATGATTTAACGAAAAATGTGAATGTAAAAGGTTTTATAAGCGCTCATCCATCGTGGGGATATTTTGCTAAAAGATATAATCTTGTTGAATATACTTTAGAATTTGAAGGTAAAGAAATAAAACCTAGTGAATTAGCAAAAATCATAGAAATTGCAAAAGATAAAAAAGCTTGCCTTGTTTTAAAAGCACCGCAATTTAATGATAAATTGGCAAAAACCATTCACAAGGAAAGTGGATTAAAATTAGTAGAAATTAATCAACTTTCTAATGAATTATCTAAGGAGCTTTTAAACTTTGCGAAAATTATTAACGATAATTGTTCTAAGCATTAATATATACGCTTGTGCTTTATGTGCTTTATATACGCCAACTGCTCATGTTAGCTTTAAAGGAAATTCCATTTCATGGGAATTTTCTTCTAATTTTTCACAAACACTATTAGACGGCTATGATTTAAATAATGACAAGAATTTAGATGAAAAAGAATTAGTAGCCGTTCGTGCTGCTTTGCTTGATTATTTACTACCTAGAGATTTTTTAACTACTTTAAAATATTATGATTTGCCATTCGGAGAAAGCAAAAAAATCAAATTTATTGTTAAAGATATTAAAGTAAGTTTTGATAAGGAGCTTTTTTTAGAATACTTTATAGATTATGATTTTAGTCCTAAAATTGATAGAGTTTTAATGTTTTCGGTAGAGGATTTAGATGGGTTTTTTAATTTTAAAATAAAAGAAAATACCTATAAAATAGATGGTTTTAGCATTAATGAAAATATTAATCTAAATGCAGTTTATTATGAATTTCAAAAAGCAAATGTAATAGAAAAAATAGCTCAAAAAGTAGATGAAAAAGTAGAAAAATCAAAAGAATTTGAAACCAACACTTCAAAATCTTTTTATGATATTTTATTAGA
The DNA here is from genome assembly GCF_020137635.1 of Campylobacter sp. RM12642. NCBI lineage: Bacteria > Pseudomonadati > Campylobacterota > Epsilonproteobacteria > Campylobacterales > Campylobacteraceae > Campylobacter > Campylobacter sp. RM12642. The sequence goes on along the minus strand of NZ_JACGAT010000008.1, from coordinate 14,778 downwards.
AAAATTAGCAAAATTACAGAGCAAAATGCTTGAATTATTAAAAGACAATAGCATATATTTATATCCTATTGCACTAATTTATGGCTTTTTTCACGCTTTATTACCAAGTCATGGAAAAAGCATAACCGCAGCTTATTTTATGAACTCTAAGAAAAAAATATTATTTTTTAGTCTAAAAGTAGGTTTTATTCACTTAGTAAATGCCTTTATAATTGCTAGTTTTTTCTCTTTATTTAATCTTTTAAATCTTAATAAAATTTCAGGATTTTTAATAAGTTTCTTAGCACTTATTTTGCTTTATTTAAAACTAAAAAAACCACAAATTTCACAAATTGCAAAAACACCAAATAATATAAAAAGCTTTAGTGTGGCTAATGAGAATAGAATTTTAAATGTAGTAAATAAAGAAAAAGTTCTTGATAATTTCTTAGCATTTAGCATAGGTTTATTACCTTGTCCTGGACTTATTTTAGTAATTGGTTTTATAAGTAGCTTAGGTGCTAGAGCTTTTATAGCGGCTTTATTAATCGCATTAGGTATGAGTTTGGCTATATTTTTAAGTGCATTTATAATAACAAGATTTAAATTTAACTCAAAAATAGAGATTTTAAGCCTTGTATTTGTAATATGCGTTGGATTATTTATAGGATTTTTTGGATGATTGAAGTAAAAAATGTAAGCTTTTCTTACGATACGGAAGAGATTTTAAGCAATATTAGTTTTAATGTAGAAAAAAATGAATTCGTAGGAATTATAGGAGCAAACGGCGGTGGCAAAAGCACAACTTTAAAGCTTTTATTGGGTTTGTTAAAACCAAGTAAAGGCGAAATTATTATAAATACAAATAAATTAAGTTATGTTCCGCAAGTTGCTAATATAAATCCTAGTTTCCCTATCAATGTTTTAGATGTAGTTTTGATGGGAACTTTAAAAAGAAATTCATTCTTTTTTAATTCAAAACAAGATAAATTAAATGCACTTTTAGCACTTGAAAAATTGGGCTTAAAAGATTATGCAAATAAAAGATTTGCAAGTTTAAGTGGCGGGCAAAAGCAAAGAGTTTTAATAGCTAGAGCAATACTTAGTGGCTGTGAATTATTATTACTTGATGAGCCTACTGCTAGTATTGATGCAAAAGGACAAATAGAAGTGTTTGAATTATTAAAAAGCCTTAATAATCAAGGAATTAGCATAATTTGTGTTTGCCACGATATAGCTTTAATTTCTTCGTATGCAAATAAATTAATTCATATTAGCAAGACTGCACATTTACACAAAATCACAAAAGGTCTTGATAGCAACAAATTATTACACTTAGCAACGCATAAAAATAATTTATGCGAAGTTGATATATGGGAAAATTATGGAATATCTAAATTATAATTTTATTCAAAATGCAATTTTAGCAGCGGTTTTAGTAAGCATTGCTTGTGGGATTATAGGAGCGCTTGTTCTTACAAATCGCCTTGTAGCAATGGTAGGTGGTATCTCTCACGCAGCTTATGGTGGGCTTGGGATTTCGCTTTATTTTGGAGTTAGCACTATGCTTAGTACTTTAGCCTTTGTTATTGCTTGTGCTGTTTTGATTGCATATTTATCAAGAAATTACAAAAATCAAGATGCTGTAATTGGTGTAGTATGGGCTTTTGGAATGAGTGTTGGGATATTGCTTAGCGATTTAAGTCCTAATTCAAATTCCATAGTTTTTAGCTATTTATTTGGAGCTATTTTGGCAGTTGAATTAAGTGATATTTATATTATGCTAGGTGCTGATATAGCTTTTATCATAATGGCTTTTGTATTTTATAGACAATTAATAGGAGTTAGCGTTGATAGTGAGTTTTGCAAGGCAAATGGTGTTAATGCAAATCTAATTTATTATATGCTAATAATTGCAGCCGCTATTTGTATAGTGATTAGTTTAAGAGTAGTTGGAATGGTTTTAATACTAGCTTTGCTTTGTATTCCTAGCTATATTTCTTCTATGTTTTGCACCAAGCTCTCATCTATGATGATTATTTCTGTATTATTATCGCTATTTTTTTGCTTAGGTGGATTAATTTTAAGTATTGCTTATGAATTAAGTAGCGGAGCTTGTATAATTTTACTTGCTTGTTTTTGCTTTATGATTGCTTATGTTTTAAGTTTTATTGTGAAAAAAAGAATTTGAAATAAGATAAAGCTCATTTCAAATTCTAAAATTATTTTATAAATATCTTTGCAAGTGCTTCATTTACCTGCATTGAAGCTTTTTCGTAATTTTCATTTTTTACCCATAGTTGAATTGCTATTTCTATATTAGCATCATTTACATTTTTAACCCCTACATAAATTGCTGGATTTTTTAAAATTAATTCATTTTGACCTAATGCTGTTTCAACTTCTTTTCTAACATCACATAAAGTTGATGGGTCAATTACTTTAGAATAATCAATTCTTCTTGTTTTTTCACGAGAATAATTATAAATATTATCGCTTATAACTTTTGAGTTTGGAACTATTATATTTGTATTATCGTATGTTCTAAGCGTAACTGAAAATAAACATATATCAGATACAAATCCTTCTCCTGCACCAAATTTTACATAATCACCTATTTTAAAAGGTCTAAACACTACAACCAAAACACCCGCAGCTATATTTGATAAAGTTTCTTTAAATGCAAAAGATATAGCAAAAGATGTAGCTGTAAATAAAGCAACGAATGAAGTCGTATCAACACCAACATTATTAAGTGCTGCTAGAATTCCAACAACTAAAATTATAATTTTTACAAGCTTAACTAAGAAATTGGTTAAAGTCTCATCTGTGCTAATTTTAATTAAAGTAACTCTTAAAATTTTTCCTACAACTTTCATTAAAAACAATGCTAAAACAATAATAAGAATTGAACCTAAAATCTTAAAACCATATTTTAAGAAAAATCCTTCAAAATCAAAACCTGCACTTTGCAAATCAATTAGTTTATTCAGAGTTTCTGTGGTTGTGGCTTTTACATCTTGAATTGTTGTATCCATCAATATCCTTTTTAAAAAATTTGAAAATGAATATTAACAATTAATTACTTAATTTTAATTAATATTATTCTCTAATCTAATTAAAAGGAGTAAAAATGAAAAATATTTTAGTGCCTATGGCAAATGGAGCTGAAGATATTGAATTAATTAGCATTATTGATATTCTTCTAAGGGCGAAAAATTATGGAGCTAATATAAATGTAATTTGTGCTAGTTTAGATGATAATTTAGAAGTTACACTAGATACTGGTATGGTTTTAAAAGCTAAGGTAAAACTAAGCGAAGTTGATACTAAAAACATTGATGCAATTGCATTAGCAGGTGGTTTTGGTGGTATGACAAACCTTAAAAATAGTGAAAAAATCAAATCAATTTTGCAAGATTTAAATTCTCAAAACAAATTAATAGCAGCAATTTGTGCTTCTCCAATAGTTTTAGCAAATGCTGGAGTTTTAAGTGATGAATTTACTTGCTATCCAGGTTGCGAAGAAGGAATTAAAGGAACAAGATTAAATGAGCCTGTAGTGGTTCGTAAAAACATAATCACAAGTGCTGGACCTATCACTTCATCTTATTTTGCACTTACAATAGTAAAAGAAATGGGATTTTTAGACCAATTTAATGGAATGCTTGAAGGTTTATTAATAAATCAATTTGGAATTAAATTCTAATTAAAATATATTGAGTGTTTTTCAACACTCAATTAAAATATTTTCTTCTAACAAAGGAGCTAAAAAAAGCTAGAACAAAATACTTTTTTAAAAAAATATAAAATGAAAAAGATTGTTAAAAATGAAGTGGCCGGGAGAAAGGGATTCGAACCCCTGGAGGCTTGCACCTCAACGGTTTTCAAGACCGCCGCTTTCGACCACTCAGCCATCTCCCGAAAAATTATCAAACAAGCGATAAAAGATTTTTTGCAAAAGCCTTATTGGAGGTGATACTCGGATTTGAACCGAGGATCAAGGCTTTGCAGGCCCATGCCTTACCGCTTGGCTATATCACCTTATGGTGCCCAGAGCCGGACTTGAACCGGCACGGTAAAAACTACCGAGGGATTTTAAGTCCCTTGCGTCTACCATTTCCGCCATCTGGGCAAAATATGTAAAATAATGGAGCGGGAAACGAGGTTCGAACTCGCGACCCCAACCTTGGCAAGGTTGTGCTCTACCACTGAGCTATTCCCGCACTTATGAAATAAAGACAGAATTATATATTTTTTTTCTTAAATTAAACTTAATTATAAAAAAAATTATGAAGCTTGTATATTTACACAATTTTTGCCACTTTTTTTACCAAAATATAATTCTTGGTCGGCAATTTTGAAATAATGCTCAAAACTATCTTTACAAGGATTTTTAATAAAAATACCACCAATTGTTATAGTTGGTTTTATGTTATATTTTTTCAATTCTTGTTTTGAAACCGAATTTTTTACTACATTCATATAGTATTCTGCTTCTTGATTGTTTTTTACATTTAATTTCACTACAAATTCTTCACCACCCCATCTAGCAACAACACCATTTAATCCTAACATTTCATAATGAATTGCTGATGCTACACTTTTTAAAACTATATCGCCTATATCATGACCATAAGTATCATTAATTCTTTTGAAATTATCTATATCACAAATTGCTATTAAAAGTGATTCATCTTTATTGAAGTTAGGAATTATCTTTTCTTCAAAGTATTTTCTATTAAAAAGACCTGTTAGAAAATCTCTATAAACCAAATAAGTTAAGTCGGATAATTTTTTATTTGAAGTAACCGTTGCAAGACCACCATAAATTAACATAAAAACAGAGCTTGAAAATGTATTGATATAGAAAAACAAATCTTGACTATTACTATATTCACCTACTAAATAATGTCTAAAATAATATAAACCATATATGCTAAAAAGCAAAAATAAACTTACTGATATTCTATAAAGCCACTTGCTAAAAAATGTAAATTGCAAGAAAAATAAGCACATCATAATAGTGCTAAATCCACTTTCAAACCCTAAATAATAAGAACCCATAATTTGGTGTAAAAATATTTCGGCAAATGCTACAAAAAACGCTGCTGTTATTTTGTCTTTTAAATAAAAGCAAATTGCTACAAAATAACTCGTTATTGAGTAAATATTAAAAATAGCCATAGGAAAAATACCATTAATTAAAAACAAAAAACAATAAACACAATGTGTAATAAATATAGAAACAAGTAGCCAAAGGTTTATGTCTATTTCTTTTAATAATTTAATAAAGTCGTTTTTAATTGTTTTTCCTTGTTTTAATTATAGTTAAGTAATTTTGCCTAAAATTGTTTAACACTTTGATGATAAGGATTAATATGGAAAGCACTTTAGTTGCACTTGGGGTATCAACTTTTAAAATAGCACTTTTATTATCACTTCCGATGCTCTTAGCTGGACTTATTGCAGGACTTTTAATAAGTATATTCCAAGCGACTACGCAAATTAACGAAATGACTTTAAGTTTTGTACCAAAAATCATTTTGGTTGTTGTAATAATAATATTCTTAATGCCTTGGATGATGAATCAAATGATAGATTTTACAACTATGATATTAAATAAAATTCCAAGTTTTGTTAAATGATTTATCTAGCACAAACCGATACTACAGCTGGATTTTTAAGTAAAGATTATAAAGAAATTAATTTAGCTAAAAAAAGAGAAATCAATAAACCTTGCATAATCACAAGCACATATCTAACTAGCCTTAAAAACCTTGCAAGAGTTCCAAATAAATTTAAAAATCAAGTAAGAAAAGCTAAAAAAACAACCTTTATATATAAAAACCAAATATCATTTAGGCTAGTAAATGATAATAAACATAGTATATTTTTAAAAGATTTTAAATATTTATACTCAAGTAGTGCAAATTTGCACGGATATGAATTTGATATAAATTATGCAAAAAATATAGCTAATGTGATTGTGGATTTGGATTTAGCTCAAAAAAGTTCATCAAAAATGTTTAGAATAAACAATTCTAAACTAAAACAAATTAGATAAATTATGATTTAAGTTTAAAGAAACTACCACCACTACCACTTAAAAATAAGCCCTTATTAGCATAATCTAAAGTAATAGAATATAAAGCATTGCAAGGTTTTAGCAAATCGTTTAAATCATAATTTGTAAAATTATTTAAAAGCTCTTTTGTCTTTAATTTACTTAATTCATCATTTGCATAATATTTTGGCTCTTTTGCAAATTCACTAAAAACATCTTTTGTGCTACAAGGTGTGCTAAATTCTAATGAAAAATCACATAAATCATCGCTAAAATCATCAATTATCTCACCATATCCACTAACATTAGCACTCTTTAACCCACTTTCAAAAAAGCTCACATCAGCCCCACTAAGCCTAGCAATTGCTTTAGTATCAAAAGGCTTTATATCATTTAATAGTTTTATAAAACAAGCAGCATTAGAACTAGCACCGCCAAGTCCTGCAAAAGTAGGGATATTTTTGTGTAAAACTAAAGCAAAATTATTTTGAAATTCTTGTTTTAAATTCTCATCAATCAAACTTAAAACTTTTGAAAAAATATCGCTTTTAGAATAAAAATTACTTACTAAATTATCATTTATCAAATAAAATTTATCCATCAAAACATCTTGTTTAAACTCATTTTCATAAGTAATTCCATTGATTTTTAATAAAGAATTTGAATTAGGAATTAAAGTTTTATCTAAATTCCTAGCTTCGCTTTTAGGTATAAAATAAAGCTCATCATATAAATTATCAATTCTATAAAATCTTGAAATTAATTGATGATAATTATCTTTTTTGCCTGTAATTTTTAAAAAGATATTAATCTTTGCAAAAGCTTTCATTATTTATCTTTTTTATACATTGAAAGTGAGCTTACTAAACTATCTAGCAATTCACTTGAAGATGCAGCTGATTGGATATTTTCATCTTTTATAGAATCTACTAATTCATCTCTTAAAATTAAAGTTTGTTTAGGAGCTTCTATACCGATTTTTACCGAATCGCCCTTTATTTCAAAAATCTTAATTTTAATCCCACCATCAATAACTATTCCTTCGCCTGCATTTCTTGATACTACTAACATTTTTCCACCTTATTTAAAATATATTCTATTTTTTCATCTAACCTAATAATGCTAAAACAATCTCCTAAATCTATTTTATAGGTTTTATAATCTTGTTTTTTAAAATCACTTAAGCTTAATTTTTTGCCTAATAGCAAGTCGTTTATATCGCCTAAATAAAAATTTTCTTCTAAATCAACACTATTAAAAGCATCATAATTTTTAAATTCTTTAAAGCCGCCTTCACTAAGTCTTCTTAAAGCACTTAAAGTCCCTTTTACGCCTAATTCATCGCAAATTAGCTTAGCGTATGAACGAACATAAGTGCCTTTACTAGCACTTAATCTAAAGCTTATAAATGGGAAATTATAATGCAAAAACTTAGCTCTCACACTCATTACACACTCATTTAGCTCAACCTTTTCGCCATTTCTAGCTAACTCATATGCTCTTTTACCATTGATTTTTTTAGCACAAAATATAGGCGGAGTGTAAGTTATATCTCCTTGATACTTAGCAAATGCTTGCATAATTTGCTCTAAACTAGGCTCTTTAACACTACAAAAGCTTATGTTTTCATTATCTAAGCTAGGACTAACTGCACCAAGCCAAATCGTTGCTTCATAGACTTTTGGCTCAAGATTTAAAAAGCGAAATAATTTTGCGTGTTTTTTATCAGCACAGAGTAATGCCCCGCTAGCAAATGGGTCAAGTGTGCCTGAATATCCTAGTTTTAGCCCTAATTTTTTACCTAATTTTAAAGCGTAAGAATTAGAGCTAATATTAATTGGTTTGTTTGCTAGAAAAATCATTATTCAAAAATAATTTTTACTTTATCGTTTTCTAAGCCATTTTCTATTATTTGCATACTTGTAAGACTACTAGCAACTGCGTTTTCTACTTCCATTACTTGATTAGGACACATCATTTTTGTGCTTGCTGGATTTTTATAATAAATATTATTATTTTCTTGTTTTATAGCACTAAAAATTCTATTGCAACCTACAAACATTCCTAATTTATTATCTTCAATTATTAAAGACCAATTACTAGAATTGCTATATTCTTTATTTGTGTCTTTAACTATAATTTTTGATATTTTATATTCTTTATTTTCTAATTTTTTCACTTCTTTTGCTACCTCAACATTGTTAGTATTCGCACAACCAAAAAAAGCTAATACGCTTAATAATATTAAAGATTTTTTCATTTATTTTCCTTTGCTTTATTTATACTCTCTCTTAGTAATCCCTCATCAGCTTTACCTAAAATAAAATACTCATTGCCTAGTTTTTGATACTTACCATCTTTTAACATTACCTTAAAAGGTAATTGAACCTGAGTATTATATTTTATATCATCGGTTATTGCTTCTACTATCAAATCTGCTCTTTTATCATTTGTTAAAAAATAATACGCATTATAGTTCTTTGCAAATTCTTTTAATTTTTCATTATCAGCTTCTTCTGCATAAGATAATCCAACAAACACTAAATCATCTAAATGCTTTGATTGTATATCAAAAAGCATTGGAGCTTCGGCTCTACAAGGCTGACAAAAAGTCCCAAATATATCAATAATTAAAATTTTATTGCTATCAACCAAACTAAAGCCATTTTCTTCTCTTTTGATTTTTATTTCTTGATTATCCCAACTTTTTAAAGTTAATATATCTCCAGTTTTAATACTTGTAGTTTTAGCTTCATCGTTGCAAGCACTAAAAAATAAAGCAATAAAACTAGCAACAAATAATAATTTTTTCATACCCACTCCTTAAAAACTTCTAATAAATACGCTATGCATAGGTTTTCCATCTTTATCAAGTTTGTAATACTTAAATGTAATTTTGGTTCCTATGTTTAATGGTTTATTTATTTCGTTAATATTAAAACCACTGCCTATAGTAATAGTTGTAAGTTCGTTATTATTTAATTTTTCATCAGTAAATTTAGTAAGGGCTCTTAAAGCGTTAATCTTTTTCCATTGGCATTCATAATTAATTAGCTTACCTTCATTGTTTAAATTAGTTTTTGATATAACGCAATTATCTTTATAAAACTTTCTAATTTGCACTATTTTATCTTGTCTTGGAACATCATAATCAGTATTCTTTTTGTGTAAATACACACCTTCTGATTCTTTTAAAATAACTTCGTTAAAAAAATCTATAAACTCATCTTCGCTATTAAATTCATTTTGAACTACAAATGTAATATTTTTATTAGGATGTTCTTTTAAATAATCTCTTAAATAATTTAACCTATCTTTTAAATCTCCCTTTTGATTAGGGACATCAACCACATAAAACTTAGCACATTTAAGCTTATTTAACATAACATCATTAAAGGTATCATAATAATCAGTCCCACAAAATAAAAGACCTTTTATCTCAAAAGGTGGAAAATCCTTTGTAAAATCTTTGCTAATTTCATAAGTTTGATTATGATTATTATATAACTTTTTACCATCCCAATTAGCACCCATACCATCAAGATATTCACTCACATAATAATCTCTTACATCAATACTTTTTAATTCATCAAAATCACTACCCTTAAATGAATTACCAAGTAAAGTTGAAAAAAACATACAAAAAATTAAAAAAAATTTCATCCGTTCTCCTAAAATTTATATAATTCTTTAAAAAACTTTAAAATAAAAATCTAAATCTATTAATTAAGGGGACTTATGATTTCTAAAATATCTATTTCTAAAAAACTTTTATTGCTTACAAGCACATTTTTAATTATATTATTAATTTATAATATTTTGCTAATTAAAAAGAGTTATGAAACATATAATTCTTCAATAATTGCTCAAGATAGCGTAAAAATCATATCAACAAATAGTGAAATAATTCATTTATTACAAGTAGAGCGTGGTCTTAGCGTAGGATTTTTAGCTGGTGCTAATAAGCAAGCACTAATAGAACATAGAAATAAATTTGTTTTAAATAATGAATTAAAAAATGAAGTTGATAATCTAAGAAATATGGTTGATAATAAAGCCAATAGAGCTATAGTATTACAAAATTATACCAATTTAATAAATCAACAAATCAAAAAAGTAAAAGATATTTCTCAAAGTCTTGATGAAAGCTATGCTAGTTTAAGCGATGCTCTTAATTTAGTATCTACTACTAAAGAAAGATATGGATTATTAAGAGGGACTTTAAACGGAGTATTTAATGCAAATACTATGGATATTAATACTTTTTCAAATATTAGTTATCTAAATACAAGCATTACTGGAAAATTACAAGAATTAAAAGAACTAAAGATTAATTTTATTGATGAATATTTAAAAAATCTTTCAAATCTTGAAAGCTATAAAAAACTTCAAGAATTTATATCAACTGCTATGAATAATAATATAAATGGTAATTTTAATATAAATGCAAATGAATTTTTCCAAGTAGCTACTAATGTGATAGAAGATTATAAAAAATTAGAAAACGAAATAACAAATCAAATTCTAAATAAAGCAAATGTAAATAAGTCTGAAGCTCAACAAGAAATAATTATTCAAATAATAATAGCCTTATTAGCACAGATTTTAAATATGTTTTTAGCTTATATAATATCTAAAAATATCATTAAAAATCTTAGCTTAATTAATACTGGTCTTAATAGCTTTTTTGATTTTTTAAGATATAAAAGCAATGATGTAGATAAAATAATCACAAATAATAAAGATGAATTTGGCAAAATGGCTATGCAAATAAATGCAACCGTATTAGAACTAAAACAAAATTATGAAAAAGACCAAACCTGTATAAATGAAATTACAAATATTACAAATTCTATCAAACAAGGTAATTTAAATAATGAAATCACCAGCGAACCTTACAATCCAAAAATAAAAGAATTAAAAGAAATTCTAAAAGAAATGTTGCAAACTCTAAAACTAAAAATAGGAAAAGATATTAACCAAATTGATGAGCTATTAAAAGAATACTCAAATATGAAATTTAAAAATAATATAAAAAACCCAATAGGAGAAATAGAAAATAGCCTAAATACCTTGCAACAAGAAATTAAAAATATGCTTTATTCTCAAGAAAATATAAGCAATACTTTAAAATCAAATTCTAATAATTTAAAAGAAAATATGAAACTTTTATTAGATGGTAGCAAAAAGGCTAAAAACAACCTTGAAGAAAGTGCAGTAGCAATCAATCAAATGTCAAGTTCAATGACTGCAGTAGCTCAAAAAAGCCAAGAAATAATCCAACAAAGCGATAGCATAAAAAGCGTAATTGATGTTATTAGAGGCATTGCAGAAGATACAAATTTATTAGCTTTAAATGCTGCTATTGAAGCAGCGCGTGCAGGTGAGCACGGGCGTGGATTTAGCGTGGTTGCAAGTGAAGTTGGCAAATTAGCTAATAACACTAGCTCATCATTAAATCAAGTAGAAGCTAATGTAAAATTATTAGTCCAACAAATTCACGATATTGGTATGAGTATAGATGAGCAAACTCAAGCAATTAATCTAATCAATACAACCATAAGCGAAATTGATGAGCTAAGTAAAGAAAATGATAATATTGCAAATGATACAAATAAAGCTGCAAATAGCGTAGATAGTCTAGCTAGCAATATTTTAGATGATTTAAACAAAAAAGAATTTTAATTATCCTAGTTTTTAGGATAATTAAAATAAGAATTTAAATTATAAATTCTTAATAATTTTCGGAGTTTTAAAGCAGTCTTTCTCCCAGTTTTTAATGCCATTAAATTTTTCTATATCTACTTTACAAGTGTGAGCTGTGTTGCTATTTGATACTGCTGAACTTGGGCTTGAGCTTGTTAGCACATTTACATTTCCATTTAGGCACCTTTTACCATCAATTTGCCACCAAGCACCTTGAAAAATCAAAATATTATTAGGATTAATATCACAAATTATTCTAGCCCCCACTAAAATCTCGCCCCTATCATTAAAAACTCTTACAATATCTCCTTGCTTAATGCCCTTTTTAATAGCTAAATCTTTATGCAAATAAACAGGCTCTAAATCATTTTCACTATCTCTTATATCGCTATTATGTAGTTGTGAATGAAGTCTATAAGGACTATGTGCAGAAGTTAAAAATAAAGGATATTCGCTTAAAAGCTCATCTTTTTGCTCGTATTTTGCGATATTGTTTTTTATACTTAAATTAATATTTTTTATGTTTTTAAATCTTGTAAAAGGCTCTAACTCGCTTAAGCCCTGCACTTTTTCATAAGATTTTTCTAAAAACTCATCAAACTCACTTAAAATTATTCCTTTTTTAAAATATCTTTCTTTAATATCTAAATAAGCCAATTTTACTAGGTCTAATTCATCTAAATCACGGCAAAATTCATAAGATTTATTAAATCTTTTTGCTATTTCTTTGCATATTTCAAAATCACTTTTTGCGTTATAAAAAGGCTCTTTTATAGGTTTTAGTGCAAAAATTATTTCTTTATTCGTGCTTTGCTCTATATCATAACGCTCCCCTTCAATAGCAATAGGCAAAACAATATCACTCATCTTAGCTTGAGCCGTCCAAAAAGGCTCAAGTGTGATAATGCACTCAAGATTATTTAAAGCCTTTAAACTCTCATTGCTATTTGGCTGATGGGTAAGATATGAGCCACAAGCATTTATCATTAATTTTATATCAGGATAGATGATTTCTTCATCTTTATAAGTGCTTTTTGTATTAGGCTTTAATAAGCACTCGCTAAGCCTTGAGCTTGGGATATAATGATTTTTGCCTTTTATTTCGCCTAAAAGTGCATTTATATCGCTTAATTTTTCTGTATTTTTTGCACTCTCACCCTTGCAACCACTACTTAAATTAAACTCAATCCCTAAACCATCTTTGCCTATATGTCCGCACATAGCAGCTAAGCAAATTATTGCTAGGTAGTTAAATTCTCCGTTTAATTGTCTTTGAATTGACCTACCTAATAAAATATTACTAGGATTATTTTTAAGCTTTAAGGCTAGATTTTCTAAATCAGTTTTGCTAATACCACAAATCTTACTAGCCCATTCTAAGTCCTTATTTACCCCGTCGTTTATACCTAGAAAATAGTCTTTAAATGTATCAAATCCTGTGGTTTTACTCTCTATAAATTCTTTATCATAAAGATTATTAGTATAAAGATAATTACACATTCCAATAGCCATTGCCATATCAGAATTTGAATTAGGAGTTAGAGTTGTTGCATTCATCATTTTTGCACTCTCATTAGCTCTAATATCTATAAAAATTACTTCAATATCTTTATTTTCAGCCATTTGTTTTAGATATTTTTCGTGTTCGTGCATAGGAACATCGTGAGCAATTTTACTTGTAATAATAGGATTAGCTCCCCAAAACACGACTACTTTAGCGTGTTTGATTATTTCTTTATAATCAGTTGCTCTTTCATAAACACAAGATGAGCCAAAAACATAAGGCATACTAGCTATTGCAGAGCCGGTTGAATAATCTCCTAACTCAAAGACCCCGCCACCAAGAGCATTGATAAGTCTATGAATTAGCATTCTACCCCAGCCGATTTTACCTACCCCACCCCATTCGTAACTTTCAGCATAAATACTGCTAGAGCCGTATTCTTCATAATATTTTTTAAGATTATTTGCAATTAATTCAAAGGCCTTATCCCAAGAAATCTCTATAAACTCATCATCTAATCTATCCTTAGAACCATCTAAAAATCCACGCCTAACGCAAGGATTTTTAATTCTTGAGCTATGATTTATTCTGCTTGTGTAATGATTAATCAAATCAGTCGGGGCTTCATCGTAAATAAAAGGCGTAATTTTATCATCTTCTAAATAAAACGCCCCTACTCTAGTGGCTATTAAATGTTTTTTCATAATTCTTCCTTTATAAATATTATTTTTAGTATATAATCATTTTTTAATTTTACAAAGGAGGGATTATGTTAGCAGCTTTAAAAAGTTTTTGCTTAAAGAAAAATACCGCAAGCAATACAGCTAAAGTATTACTAGCAAGTATTTTAATAGCATTTGCTGCTAATTTAAAAATAAGCATAGACATCATACCCTTTACTATGCAAACTATGGTGGTTTTAACTATATCTTATGCTTTAGGCTCAAGACTAGCTTTATTTAGTTTGATTTTATGGTTTTTAGAAGGTTTGTGTGGCTTTCCTGTGTTTGCTAGCGGTGGTGGTTTGCACGCAATTTTAAGCCCTAGTGGTGGGTATATTTTTGGTTTGATTGCTATGGGTTATATTATGGGAAAAGCTAAAGACCATGATATAAACAATGTCTTTGCGTTAAGTTTATATGCTCTAGTAGCTACTGCGGTGCTTTATATTTGTGGCTTATTTATTTTAAGCTTTTATGTTCCTAAGGATAAAATACTTAGTATAGGGTTATATCCTTTCATAGTAACTGATATTGCAAAAGCATTTTGTGCTGCATTGCTTATAAATCCTGCTTATAAACTATTTAAAAACTTATAATTTATAAGTGCTTTTAAGTCAATAAATCATTTTGACTAAAAGCATTTTTTATTAAATTTCACATTTTTTTATATTTTTTTCAAAAAACTCTTGACAAACAAAATTTTCTTGGCTATTATTACGCTTTTACTTAACGATTACTACTTATTCCGGATTAGCTCAGCGGTAGAGTAGGCGGCTGTTAACCGCTTGGTCGTAGGTTCG